>CAZOCA010000192.1:0-6391 GCA_964578105.1 uncultured Pararhizobium sp. | reverse complement strand
CGTATAATGGCGCGACCCATGGCAACACGTTGCCGCTGTCCACCCGACAACTGGCCGGGCTTACGCTCCAGAAGCTGTTCGATTTGAAGCATTTTGGCAGTGCTTTTGACACGCGGTGCAATATCAATTTTTTTCCAGCCCCGCATTTTAAGGCCGAAACCGATATTTTCCGCATTCGTCATGTGCGGGTAGAGGGCATAATCCTGAAACACCATCGCAACATCGCGGTCACGCGGTTCGACCTCATTCACAATGCGTCCGCCAATTCGCAAGGTTCCACCGGTTATATCTTCCAGCCCTGCGATCATCCTTAGAATTGTCGACTTTCCACAGCCCGATGGGCCGACAAAAGCAACGAAATCTCCGTCTTTTACCTGCAGGTCCACGCCATGCACGGCCGAGATTGAACCATACTTCTTGACGATTTTTTCGAGTTGGATGTCCGCCAAATTGTCCTCCTGGCTTGGTTTCTGCCGACCAAATTATATCTTGCAATATCGATAATCGCGATGTTATTAATATCGATAATAGAGATATTATCAATAATGATAAGTGTTTTCTGCTAAAAAGCAGTATGTGGGAGTATAGCTACCAATGGCTGTGGAGAGCTTTTCGGCGCCATCCATCACTAATCTGTTGCCTCGGCAGTCAAGTCGCCGCAGCCACAATGTCTTTGTGGCCCTGCAAAAAGAGATTGTGCTGGGTCAGTTGAAGCCGGAAGCGGTTCTCCTGGAACTCGAAATCGCCGAGCGGTTTCAGTGCAGTCAGGGTACCATTCGCGAAGCTTTGATGCAGTTGAGTGAAGAAGGTCTGGTAAAGCGGTTGCCCCATAGGGGAACCCATGTCGCTGCCTGTCGCTCTGCTGATGCCCGCGCGCTGATTGCCATTCGCCGAGACATAGAATGCGATTATCTTGAACGTGTTCTTGAGCGGGCTGGCCCGGAATTACACGCAGATTTGCATAATTACCTGAACGCTATGCGCAACGCTGCGCGTGACGGTGATGAATATCTGCTGTCCGTTCACGACCGGGCTTTTCACACACGCCTTTTTGCAGTGGCGGACTTACCAGTGATCACTCCCATTTTGCTGCGCTGCCTGATCCATAATCACCGCTATAAAATTCTCAATTCGCAAACCAACCGCGCGTTGGAGGAAACTGCAGAACGTCATGCTCCGATTCTGGCAGCGCTTGAAGCGCAGGACCTCGTGTCGTTGCAGAAGATTTTGAGCCATCACATATCAACGATTGTGGATTTCGGGCCTGATCTCACCGACGGTGCTACAGGATGAGTGAGCCGAGCGCGTCAATGAAGGCCATATTGGATCGGTTGATTGTTGAAGATGAAGGGCTGGTTGATCCGACCACACTGCCATCTGATGCGGGACGTGCTCTGGCCAATCTGACCAATCTGCGCTGGAACGAAACCCTGCCAGATGTCGCTGAGGCCCGGACCGTCATGATTGACGATATGCTGGCGCGCTACATTGTTCCACATGATGATTGCGGGACCGATGCGATCTTGCATGTTCATGGTGGTGGTTGGGCTTTTTGTTCGGTCGCAACCCATGAGGGAGCAGCGCGCAGGCTAGCCATTCAATCTCGTGCGCCTGTTCTGACATTCGAATATCGCCTTGCGCCGGAGCATCCATATCCGTGCGCGTTGGAGGATCTGCTGGATATCTGGCAAGCCAGAGATCGCAAGCGCAGATGGGGAATAGCTGGCGATAGTGCGGGGGCAAATCTTGCTCTTGCAGGCATGTTGCGATTACTGGAGGAGGGGGGCGACCTGCCTTCATGTGCTTTGCTCTTTTACGGTGTGTATGGCGCCGATTTCACAACACCATCCTATCGGGATTTTGCCAATGGCCCGGGTCTGACCCGAGGCAAAATGCAGCGGTTTTGGGATTGGTACGCGCCTGAGGACGTTCGGCATTTACCCAGTGTCACGCCGCTTCGCGCTGACGATTTGCAACTGCGTGCTTTGCCGCCGCTGTATCTCAATGCTGCAGAATTGGATCCACTGCGCAGTGACACCGAGGCTTTGATCCACCGGTTGCGTGCTTTGGGACGCGATGATCGTTTCGATCTGTTCCAGGGTGTCGTGCACGGCTTTATGCAAATGGCTGCCGAATTGCCGGAGGCGCAGAGTGCTTTTGATTTGGCAGGCGCATTTTTCAAACAACAAACCGCTCAAAACGAGCATCTAAAATAGGGAGGTAAGACATTGAATATTATTGCAAAACTTGGCCTGGCAGCGAGCGTACTTGCTATGAGCTCCAGCATTGCGTCAGCCGAAAGCACGGTTCGCTTCTGGTATCATTTCGACAATGCCGACAATCCGATGAACGAGCTTGTTGAAAGCTTTGAGTCCCAAAACCCGGGCATTACCGTCGAAGCTGAAAACATTCCATGGAACAGCTATTACGATACGCTTTATACATCCATCATCGGAGGCAATGCACCCGATGCGGCCATGGTGAAAATGTTTGCGCAGCCCCGGTTGATCGAAATGGGTGCTTTGGAGCCGATTGGTGATCAGATTGATGCCTGGGCAGACAAGTCAGATGTTCAGGAAAACCTGTTTGAGTTGACCCGCGCTCAAGATGGAAGCTCATATTATCTGCCAGTGCAGTATGTGGTGCTCTATCTCTATTATCGTCCAGACATGTTTGAAGAACTCGGGCTGGACGTTCCCAAGACCTGTGATGAGTTCCGTGCTGCTGCCAAAGCGCTCACGCGTGATACCGACGGAGATGGTCGCACTGATGTCTATGGATTTGGCCTTCGCGGAAGCAAGGGCGGCCACGACCATTGGGCCAGTCTGACGCTGGGCCGGGATGGTGTAAGCCTGACCGATGGGATCGAATCTGACGCGGCTATTGCCGGCAGCCAATTCGTTGTTGATATGTTCCGTGAAGACGGATCCTTCCCACCATCTGCACCCAATGATGGTTTTCAAGAAATCATCGGCGGCTTCAAAGCCGGTAAAACGGCCATGACCATTCACCATATCGGATCAGCCAACGGAATGGTTGAGGCACTTGGTGACAAGGTTTCAGCCACGACGGTTCCTGAATGTGGTGGCGGGCACTGGACTGCTTTTGGTGATGAAAGCACGGCCATTCTATCTTCAGCTGAAGACAAGGATGCAGCGTGGAAATGGATTTCGTTCCTATCTACTGCTGGAAACAATGCCAAGTTCAATGAGGCCACAGGTCAGCTTCCTGTGACCAAAACAGACAGCGCAACCTGGACATTGCATCCTCAGCGGTTTGTCGAGGCAACGGTTGACTCCCTCCCATTTGCCAATTTGTTGCCAAACCGCACCGAAACGTCGGACTTTGTGAATACGGTCTGGCCGGTTTCAATGCAGCGTGCGCTGACTGGCGAAATAACTGCCGCTGAAATGAACGCTGAAATTGCCAAGCTTTACGGCAACTAAGCGTTACGCATTGATTGGGGCGGTGTATCTGCCGCCTCAATCGCCGTTCCATCTTCCCGTTACCTGCAGTCTCCAAAACAAGTTTTCTGATGGCAATGCAAACTCACAACGGTCCGGAATCTGCTGACGAAGTCGGGCGACAATCGCGTCGCAGGCTGGGCAAACGCATTCTGCCATATGCAATGTTATCGCCTGCTGTTCTGGTAACGCTGACAATTGTATTTCTGCCGATGCTGCAGACCGCGTGGATGAGCTTGCACGAATATGTGCTGTTTCGCCCCAAAGAATTCAAATTTATTGGTTTCGACAATTTCGTTGCAGCATTGCAAGACGAAGTTTTCTGGATATCTTTGAAGCACACAATCATCTGGATTGGGGTCACAATTCCAGGTCAGATGCTTCTTGGCCTTGGCACAGCGCTGCTTTTGAATCAGGAGTTTCGCTGGCGGGCTCTGGCGCGTGCATTGATCATTATTCCCTGGGCGCTGCCCTCGGTTGTCATCGCGCTGATGTGGGTCTGGATTTATGACAGCAATTACGGCGTGCTCAACGACTTCATGTTGCGCCTTGGTCTGGTCGAGCAGGCTGTTCCCTGGCTTGCCGATCCGGACCTGGCCCTTGGGGCCATCATTCTAACGCTGACATGGCAGGGTTTTCCGTTCTTTGCGGTCATGATTTTGGCAGGACTGCAATCCATTCCCAAAAGCTATTACGAGGCAGCCTCATTGGATGGTGCGAGCGCCTGGCGGCAATTCTGGCACATAACCTTACCCGGCATTTCCGGTGTTCTGGTGACGGCCGTCCTGCTGCGCACAATCTGGGTGGCGAATTCGTTTGACGTCATTTTTGTAATGACCGGCGGGGGGCCTGGATATTCCACTTACACTTTGCCGCTCTATGCGTTCATAAAAGCGCGCACCAATCTTGATTTCGGGTATGGCTCAGCGCTTGCTGTTCTGTTCACCTTCCTCCTGATGGGCCTTGTTCTGATCTATCTCAGGCGAACCGGAAAGGCTGTTCAATAATGGCGCTCGGTAAAATGCCCACCTCACGCCGACTGCTGATTGTGGAGCTTCCTATGCTCCTGATCCTTGCATTTGCGCTTGGTCCTTATATCTGGATGTTCATTACATCGGTGACCGATGAGAGCCGTCTCTTCACAAAGGGACCATCCATCATTGGGGCGACCATCGACAATTACACACGGCTGTTCCGAACTGTGGGTTTTGGTGACAATTTGCTCGACAGTTTTATCGTCGCCAGTGGAACAGTGGTGGTGGGCCTGTCTCTGAGTGTGACAGCTGCCTATTCGTTTTCGCGGTTTTCCTTCAAGGGCAAACGTGTCCTGATGCTGCAATTCCTGCTGATCAATATGTTCCCTTTGGTTCTGCTGATCCTGCCGCTGTTTGTGCTTATGCGGGTTTTGGGCCTGTTGGACACGCATCTTGCGCTGATCATTGCCAACTCAACAATCGCAATACCGTTTTCGGTATGGATGATGATCAGCTACATGAACGGAATACCCAGATCTCTGGATGAAGCTGCTATGACAGATGGCTGCACCCGGATGGGAGCTTTGCGCCGCGTTGTGCTGCCGCTGTGTGTCCCAGGCATCATTGCTACAGCCATCTATATTTTCATCACATCCTGGAATGAATATCTGTACGCACTGACACTGGGTGGCAGAAATGTTCGCCCGATCACCGTCGCGGTTCAAACCCTTATCGGTGAGTATGAAATTCAGTGGGGTCTTTTGACAGCAGGCGGCATTGTGGGTGCGATGCCGGCCACTGTCCTGTTTCTGTTGGTTCAAAAACGCCTGATATCAGGCCTGACCCAGGGCGCAGTCAAAGGCTGAACCTGCCATGCCACAAAGGAAAACGCTTTTGGACAATCCAATCGGTATCATCTCAATGCAGTTCATCCGCCCGTTTACCGGTGCTGACCTGCATTATTTTGATTATGCAGCAAAGCTGGGTTTTGACTTCATGGAGCTTTTGGTTCCCGAACCCGAGGATGAAATTGACCTGAGTGTGGCCCGCAAAAAAGCTCATGATTGCGGGATCAGCCTTGTTCTTGCGGCAAGAGTAAATGCGCAACGTTCTATCGCGTCGGACGATCCGGATGCGCGACAGGGCGGACTGGATTATCTCAAACACTGTGTCGAAGTCGCTGACCAGCTTGGCGCCAGTATCGTTGGCGGCCCGCTTTATGGTGAGCCCATGGTTTTTGCCGGCAGGCCACCCGTGCCGCGCACAGATGATGAAATCGCAGCCCGTGCCAAACGGACCGTAGACGGGCTGGCAATGGTTGCACCACTTGCCCGCAGCGCTGGCGTGGTGTTCGGGCTTGAGCCGCTTAACAGATTTGAGACGGATATTATTTCAACCACGCGTCAGGCCATTGAAGTTGTCGATAAGGTTGATGATGCAGGGCTTGGCGTCATGCTGGACACATTTCATATGAATATGGAAGAGCGCTCCATACCCGATGCAATTCGTGCCTCAGGCAGCCGTCTGGTGCATTTCCAGGCCAATGAGAACCACCGTGGTCATCCAGGGACCGGGCATCTTGACTGGACAGCGATCATGCGCGCACTGGCGCAAATTGGCTATCGCGGCCCAGTGTCTCTTGAGCCGTTTCGCCGCGATGATGACCGTGTAGGACTGCCGATTGCCCATTGGCGTGCGCCGCATGAGGATGAAAGTGCCAAACTGAAGGCTGGTCTCGGGGTGATCCGCTCTGCGCTTGCCCTGGCGGAGGTTGACCAATGACTCTGAACATCGGCTGGATCGGCTGCGGCCGCCATGCCCGGCAAATGTTGTTGCCCCAGCTTGGTATCAACGACATTCGGATTGCTGCCCTTTGCGACTAGGATGAAGCGGCCATGTCTGGTGTGGGCCGGGAATATGGGGTCACGGCTCTGTATTCAGACTATCGCGACC
>CAZOCA010000191.1:0-6400 GCA_964578105.1 uncultured Pararhizobium sp. | reverse complement strand
ATATACCCAACAACAGTGTATGCGAGCACAACAACAGTGTATGCGAGCACGCGCAGCAACGCAAGCCACATGGCTAGTCTAATGACTCTAAAAAAATAAGGGCCCTGTCCAGAAGAAAACAATAGTGAAACGTAGTCAACGTGTGGATGGAAAGTGCACATCGTTTTTTATATGTTGTAATTTCGTTACTTTTTCCAATTTTTTTTTTCTCTGGGTTTTGCCATGTTTTGAAAAAGTATAGCGGGGGGTTCAAAACGGGCCTGCCCACGAGTGAAATGGTGTGTTTTAGCATGAAATTGTATACTATACAAAGATATAGTGTATACGAGCGCCTACGTTTATCTATGCGTAGGTACACAATTATTATTATTTTGTCCAGGAAGTAGTCATTTCGGACAGAATCCTATACGCAAGCTTGGCTTCTTATAGAGGGATATTCAACATGCGTTCTTCATGGTTTTGCACAAACTCGACAACTGCTTCATACATATAAAAGATAGACCAATGAAATAGAATATTTTTGCCATGATGAAGTATTTCGGATGAAGTTGTCGATTATACTACATGATATGTAGAAAATCAAACGGAATACTTTTAACTTGACCGCAAGGCTGGGGGGTGGTGGTTTTGTGGCGTGTAGAAATCCTACCTCTTCTTACCTATGTGAAGGGTTAGGAGTAGATATACTATTTTTGCTATGGTTCTGGCCAACGAATCGCAATGGCCATTCGTGAGTACGGGCCCACGAGTATATATACCTCTACCTATAGGGCATCATATCATCTCAATGTTCAACGGCATAGAATAATGAAATAGAAAAGGGAACCGTTAGAAACATGAAATAAAAACGGGAACCGTTAGAGCGAGAGATCCCCACGAGGTGCGAAAGATCGCAATGGGAGTGAGCCACGCTTACGTTAATGCAGTTAGTTATGACGGTAGAGAGCCGACGAACGCAGCCTATGCACCTGTTATTTTGCTTTACCCCGGTCCGCCTTCTAAAACCGCGAGATTCGAATGCAATCTTTTCGCGCGTGGTGCCCCTTTGATGCTCTTGGGTGTGCCATTCGCGGGTTCTCTCTCGCGGGTTCTCTTTCGCGGGTGTTCTCTTGAGAAATCGCTTTGCAGGGTTTGCGTCGGTAGATTTGCTTCCTCGCGACCTGCACTGATGTGATCACTTTCAAAATTCCATCAACGCGAGTGCAACAAAGCAAAAGAAAATTGTACGATATTTGATCTTATTTTGAAAGCTTGCCTTTTTCATACTTCTTCAAGAAAAAACAGTTGTGACACCAAAAACATTAGATAGAAGCAAGTTTCTTTATTGTTATTATTATTTTCGTCTGTGTGCCGCTCATTTGATTATTATTTTTTGCATATTCCAAAAACAAACAAAACCAACAAAAAAGTACAAAACACAAAAACCACCAAAAAAGTAAAAAATACAAAAAGCCACTTCTGTTTTATTTTGATGGGTACGATAAGGCCCCCTGGTCGCTCCACGTTGGATAGGTTCGAGGAACCTGAGCGGCATATTGTCCCGATGATGAACGTAGAATGTCGTCACTGCGAGGCCCTTCGATTCGCATCAGAACCGCGAGGGCTTTGCTGCAACGACGGACAAGTTCAGATTCCCGACATTCCGGATTTACCTGAAAGCCTTCACACGAAACTGGTAAGTGACACTTCATTTCGCAAGGATATACGAAAGTACAATCAGGTATTTGCGTTTGCATCACTAGCCGCCGATGTAGATAGAGTTAGATATGCTAACCAGACCGAAGGAGTCTACACGTTTCGCATTCACGGACAGGTTCATCATCAAATGGGTTCGGTATTGCCAAATGAAGGGCAAGAACCAAAGTTCGCTCAAATCTACTTTTATGATAAAGAGATCCAAGTGAACCGCCGAACAGGCCTTATGGACCTCGACCGAGATAATGTACGTTTTCTGACTGAATTAATGGAAACTAACCCATATGTTTCCCTGTACCAGCAGGCGCGAGAAATTGAAGGCGAGAACTTCTCCATCGCATTTCACAGTGGGAACGTCGATTGCCGTCGGTACAATGCCCCCACTGTGTCGGAAGTGGGCGCCATCCTAATGGATGAAGCGGAACGCTCACGCCGTGATGTTGTCATCCGAAAACGTGGAGGAGGTCTAAAGCAGATTTCGGAGACACATTCGGTGGGTCCATCATGCATGACAAGCAACTATCCGTCACTTACGTTGCCAATATAATCTTTAGGCATATGATCCGCTCATGTATGTGCTGCTGCTGCCGTCTGGAACGCCGGGTTGGCATCCTCAGCTGAGGAGTGCAAATAGACGCAAAATTACATTGAAGATGTTCTCAAAGTACAATCTAATGGTTCGGGAGCGGAACCGAGGCACAAATCCCCTCCACATATCAGGTGATGGTAGTTGTTACGTGGTGTTGATATGGACCCCTGTCTCATGCATGTATCGTGTAACTGTGTAGGACGCCTAGGTCAGCAATATGTCGTCGATCAATACGCGAAAATTCAGCAGTCAAACTGCAATTACCTACGGGAGAATCAAAGTACGTTGCGTGCTGCAGAGTATACATGTGTAATGAATCCTGTAGGCCCTGACGGAGTCCCAGTTAGCCGACGAATCATCCTGCCCGCGACGCATGCAGGAAGTCCCCGGGATATGAGACAAAAGTAAGTTGCTGTTGGATTTGTTTTTGTTTGCAATTCGTGACTAAAGAAATTCGACAGGTTCCAAGATTCTATGGCCATCGTTCGAGTGAAAGGCAAGGCGGACTATTTTATAACAATGACTTGCAACCCGAAATGGCCGGAAATTTCTAGGGAGCTTCTCGAAGGATATCGAGCCGAGGACCGGCCGGACATCGTCGCCCGAGTTTTCAACCAAAAGGTAAGAGCATTGTTAGAGGATATAAAGAAAGGGGTTTTAGGTAGATTAGATGCGTATACATATACAGTGGAGTTCCAGAAACGAGGTCTGCCTCATATTCACCTTCTGGTGTGGGTTGTCTCTGAGGACAAACCCACACCAGAGACTTATGACGACTATGTAGCTGCCGAGTTACCAGACTCGGCATCTCAACCACAACTTTACGAGACAGTAGTGAAATCCATGGTATGCTTGCTTTTTCTAAACGTTTTTGTTGTTGTGTCAAACAAAATAACTATACATTATTTTTCATTATTGTGCAGATGCATGGTCCATGTGGTGCTCTCAATCCCAGGGCCCCGTGCATGAAGGATGGGCAATGTACGAAGGGGTATCCAAAGACGTTTTCAGAGACGACCGAGGTCAACGACAATGGATTTCCCGTTTATCGGCGACGAGACAACGGGCGACGAGCACGGAAGAACATCAGAGGTACGTAGAATTTTCTGTCAAATAGAACAATCAAAGAAGAGCTGACGAGTTCGCATTTTACACTGTAGGGAACAGGATTGCTGAAGTTGACAATCGCTGGGTTGTGCCATACAACCCTTTTCTTTCAGCCAAGTACAATTGTCATATCAATGTAGAAATTTCTAATTCTGTGAATACAGTAAAGTATATACATAAGTACATTTTTAAAGGGCATGACAGGGCATCCATACGGATTGGACCTGGAAATGAAGCCTTCATCGACGAAATCTCCGACTATTTAGATGGCAGGTAAGTTCAGGTTATTTGCATGTTTTGAGAATGATACTGATCTTACAACATTTCTTCATTCACAGATACATTTCTCCTGTGGAGGCCTGCTGGCACATTTTTGGCTTTAAAATGTGTGGCAAGTCTCATACAGTGGAGAGATTGCCGATTCATCTCGAAGATCGCCAAAGCTGCGTCTTCTCCGAGGAGGACGACATGCTTCAGGTATTAGATAGAAATAGAGAAACAAAACTGACACAATTTTTTGAACTCTGTTGTAGTGACGAATTTGCAAGGACACTAATATACTCGGAATTGCCGCGGTTCTACTGCTGGAAGAGCCGACAGAAGGTTTGGGAACGCCGGCAACGCCAAGCCAAGACAATAGGGCGATTACCCATGGTAAGTTGGAGAGGATCTATTGAATCTGTGACACCATTTTCTAAGTCATCAGTGTGTTTGTAGGTTTCAATTCAGAGCGGAGAAGCATTCTATCTGAGAATGCTTCTAACAAAGCGGCCAGGGCCAACGAGCTACGAAAACCTTAGAACGGTGGCCGGAATCGTCCATTCGACATTCAAGGTAGTTTTGAAACACCTAGATGTCTTATTTGTCATTTCTCTAACCAATTCGATCGTAGGGAGCATGTCTTGCTCTTGGAATCTTAGAGGATGATAATGAATGGCGAAGTGCTCTCACAGAGGCTGCGATGACTGGCTCTCGGCGACAAATTGGGGAGTTATTCGTATCTATCTTGGTGTTCTCACGTCCGTGTGATCCTGCAGATTTGTGGAGAGTGATAGATGGAACGGAGGTCGAAGCCCACGACATCGATAGGATGCTACAGGAATACGGTATGAACTGGGGGGACATTCCTGGGCTGCCACCTCTTCCTATCGTGCGGAATCCACAAAACGCTCTTATTCAAGAAGAGTTAGCGATCGAAGTGGAAGAGGCGATGGATTCAGATAGCTTAAATGAGGAGCAAAATGAAGTCGTCATGCGAGTTATGGCGGCAGTAGAGGACCCCCAAACGAATCCAACCGGTAACATGTTTTTTGTAAATGGTGCGGGCGGTACAGGTAAAACATATGTATACAATTCCCTCAGCTCTTCGATAAGGAGAGCTGGGGGAATAGTATTGAATGTTGCATCCAGTGGCATAGCTTCTTTGCTGTTGCCAGGCGGTAGGACAGCTCACTCCCGATTCCGCATTCCACTAAACCTGTCTGAGAATTCTACGTGCAGCATCTCTGCAAGGTCGCCCCTTGCAGAACTCATGGGAGCCGCCCAATTAATCATATGGGACGAAGCTCCCATGTGTCACAGGTATGCATTCGAAGCACTCGATCGGACACTTCAAGACGTGCTACAGGATCCAAGACCAATGGGAGGGAAACCGTTTGTCCTGGGAGGAGACTTTCGTCAAATCCTCCCTGTAGTGAGAAACGGTTCTCCTGCCCAAATCGTAGCTGGATCCATCCGACGTTCTCCCCTATGGCGCGATGTAGCAAAGTTGCATCTTACAACCAATATGCGCGTGGGCGAGGACGAATTGGAATTTGCGAATTGGCTATTAAGTACGTAAAATTGTTTGATTGCTGTTATAAAGTAAATTATATAATGATTTGTATTTTGTACATGAAGGTGTTGGAGACGGGACCCATCCATCGTACCCTAAGTTGGAAATCCCGAGGTCTATGAGGGTAAGGCCAAATGGTACTTTGGACGACTTAATTGACTTTGTTTTTCCTGGTTTGGAACGCAGAATATCGGAGCCGGACTATATGACTGGGAGAGTAATATTGGCTCCGACTAACGTAGACGTAGATAATATCAACATCACTATATTGAGTAGAATTTCTTCTACGTCTAAGACCTATTACAGTGCAGACTCTGTCGAGGGTCCTTGTGATTCTCATCGCAATCTGTACCCCGTAGAGTTTCTGAACACTTTAAATATAAATGGGCTCCCTCCCCATAAATTATGTTTAAAGGAGGGAGTAATTATATGTTTATTGCGAAACATGAACAAGTGCTTAGGTCTGTGCAACGGAACGAGGCTCATCGTGCGCCACCTTCAAGACCATGTTATCGAGGCTGAGGTTGTAACAGGTAAGGAAGCAGGTAGGCGTGTATATATACCTCGGATTCCAATGAATCCAGCGGACAACTCCTTGCCGTTTGAACTGCGACGTGTACAATTTCCCGTCCGTGTGGCATTTGCAATGACTATTAACAAAGCCCAAGGCCAAACACTGTCACATGTTGGACTTTACCTCCAGAAACCCGTATTCTGCCACGGACAATTGTACGTTGCACTTTCAAGGGTAAAAAGGGCTTCCAGTATTCGAGTCTTCCTCCCGCAGGGCGAAACCTCTACTACCAACGCGGTTTACTTGAGATCACCTTAGGGCGCATAGGGCTATGGACAAAGTTTAAGCCACCCATGTGGTAGCATGTTAGGGTTCATGCTTTAAAACGTCCCCCGTCCTTACCTATGTTCCCGTTGGTGCCAAGTGGGCCGCGATGAGACTGCTTTTCTACAGCCCGAACAAACGTTTTCATGGTGTAGAAATGGACGAGGTTTTCTTTTTTTTGTTAAAATGTGAAAATTCGCCTTACAAATGTAATAGAAACCCAGAACGAAGGCAAATAAAAGGAATCTGTTGCAGTTCAGTTGTACAAAAAATTCAACGAAATGCAAAAGTATTTCCATATCTCTAATTTGATACAGATTACAAAGTACTATGTTCC
>CAZOCA010000190.1:2848-6408 GCA_964578105.1 uncultured Pararhizobium sp. | reverse complement strand
GTCGAAGAGCTGGAGTCGCCCTTTGCCGCGCTTGCCAAGCTTAAGACTGCATGGAACGGGTGAAACTGCGTTTGTCCTGTGTCCGGCCAGCAATGATCCCTGTCGTTTCAATCGTCTGGCATTTGTTTTTGGTGCTGTGTTATTTAGGTTGTGTTGTGGCGCGAAGTAGCTATGGTCCGCGCTCGGCCAGAGGAAGAAATTTGAGCAATTAATGACGCAAAGCATCACCATTTCGCTGGATGCCATGGGGGGCGACAACGGCGTAGAGGTTGTTTTAGGCGGTGAAGAAATCGCTTTGAAACGACAACCTGATACGCGCTTTCTTCTTTTCGGAAAAGAAAACATCGTTGGTCCGGCATTGGCTGCGCATCCAGCTCTGGCTGCCTCCTCGGAAGTCCGACATTGCGATGTATCTGTTGAAATGGATGTCAAACCAAGCATTGCATTGCGCCAGGGCCGCTATCACTCAAGCATGTGGCGGGCAATCCAGGCGGTTAAGGACGGTGAAGCCAGTGTCTGTGTTTCTGCAGGCAATACCGGCGCACTAATGGCCATGGCACGCTTTTGCCTGCGTACCATGCCAGCTATTGAGCGCCCGGCCATCGCCGCAATCTGGCCGACCATGCGCGGCGACAGCATCGTGCTGGATGTCGGTGCCACCATTGGCGCTGACGCTGAGCAATTGATCAATTTTTCGGTCATGGGTGGCGCCATGGCAAGAGCGCTCTTCGCCATTGAGCGTCCCACCGTCGGTCTTCTGAATGTCGGGGTTGAGGAAATCAAGGGCGTTGAAGAGGTGCGCAGAGCCGGTCAGATTCTGCGTGAAACGGATTTTCCTTTTATAAAATATATTGGTTTTGTTGAGGGCAATGATCTTGGTAAAGGCACTTCGGATGTTGTTGTCACAGAAGGGTTTTCCGGCAATATAGCTCTGAAGACTGCTGAAGGTACGGCAAGGCAGATCGCGCAATATCTGCGCGCGTCCATGGAGCAAAGCCTGCTGAGCAGGATCGGATACCTGCTGGCCAAGGGCGCATTCAGTCGTCTCCGCGAAAAAATGGATCCAAGCAAGTCCAATGGCGGTGTTTTTCTTGGGTTGAATGGTCTTGTGATAAAAAGTCATGGTTCTGCCAGCCCGGAAGGGTTTGCGAGCGCCATCGGTATGGGCGATGCTATGGCGAGAAATGATTTGCAGAAGAAGCTCAGCGATGATCTTGAACAATTTCAAAACGTGCTTGTAGATGAGCCGAAATCGAAGGACTGATGTGTGTTGAAGCAAAGGGCCGTTGTGGCAGGCGTTGGGTCCTATCTGCCTGAGAGGGTCATGACAAATGATGACCTTTCCAAGATTGTTGATACGACCAGCGAGTGGATTGTTCAGCGCACTGGAATTGAAAAACGGCACATAGCGGCCGAAGACCAGAATACCAGCGATCTGGCGACGATAGCTGCAAACCGGGCATTGGAAGATGCCGGCGTTTCAGCGCAGGATATTGATCTCATCATTGTTGCGACATCAACACCGGACAACACATTTCCGGCAACGGCCGTTGCTGTTCAGCACAATCTTGGCAATCAGACCGGATATGCATTTGATGTGCAGGCAGTTTGCTCGGGCTTTGTTTATGCAATGACGATTGCTGACAGCTTCATTCGGGCCGGCAATGCCGGAACAATTCTGGTCATCGGTGCGGAGACTTTTTCCCGCCTTCTGGACTGGACTGACCGCACAACTTGCGTGTTGTTTGGCGATGGAGCTGGTGCAGCCGTGTTGCGCGCCCAGCCGGTTGCCGATGGTGAGCCTGAGCAGGGTATTTTGTCTTGCCATCTGCGCTCGGACGGCTCGCACAAGCAAAAGCTTTATGTGGATGGTGGCCCGTCAAGCACGCAGACAACCGGCCATTTGCGGATGCAGGGGCGTGAAGTGTTCAAACACGCCGTTGGAATGATCTCCGGCGTCGTCACTGACGCATTTGCTGCCACTGGAACCACTGCAGACGATCTGACCTGGTTCATTCCGCATCAGGCTAATCGGCGTATTATTGAAGCCAGCGCTGAAAAACTTGGCATAGACATCAACAAAGTTGTTATGACTGTTGAAGGCCATGGCAATACGTCAGCAGCTTCAATTCCGCTGGCGCTTGATGTAGCGGTCAAAGATGGTCGTGTTCAGCGCGGCGATCTGGTAATGCTGGAAGCTATGGGCGGGGGGTTTACCTGGGGCAGTGTTTTGCTGCGCTGGTAAAGAACAGTTGCATTCGTGCAACAAAGGGCTATTGACGCCTTAACCTCTGACACTTAACGTAAAAGACCGTTGACCAATCCTCTGATTGGGCGAAAAGGGGAGCATCGAATAAAATGAGCGGCAAGACTGTAACCCGTGCTGATTTAGCGGAGGCCGTTTATGAACGGGTTGGTCTTTCGAGATCAGAGTCCTCAGACTTGGTCGAGATGGTTCTTGAAGAAGTCTCAGATGCCATCGCATCAGGTGAGAATGTAAAATTGTCGTCCTTTGGTTCCTTCGTTGTGCGCAGCAAGAATGAACGTATCGGACGGAACCCCAAAACCAAGGTGGAAGTTCCAATTCCTCCACGCAGAGTAATGGTGTTCAAACCCAGCAATGTCTTGAAAGACAAAGTAAACCACTCTGCTAGCTGAAGCTGCTAAGCTGCGCATAAGAATCATCTTTTGGTTTTCAAGATCGCGCCATAATTGTGGGCGATAGTGAACAAATAGATTTTTATCGGAGACGCAAGCGATGACAGCCAAGGGACCAGAAGCCTTTCGGACAATCAGCGAAGTTGCTGATGACCTGGATTTGCCTCAGCATGTTCTTCGGTTCTGGGAAACACGCTTCAGCCAGATCAAGCCCATGAAGCGTGGCGGCGGACGCAGATATTACCGCCCTCAGGATGTTGAGCTTCTGCGCGGCATTCGCGTACTTCTTTATGGTGAAGGCTACACAATCAAGGGCGTTCAGCGCCTTCTGAAGGAACGTGGCGTCAAAGTTGTCATGGCTGTCGGACGCGGAGAAGCCAGCGTAGATATTGACGGGCCAGACCTTGGAACGGCCAGGGCCGTTTCTGCAGGAGGCACAGCAGAGCAGGGCGATAACAAAGCCGCAAAGCTGTTTTCCAAACTTGGGCTGAAAAAGAGCCCCGACAAATCGGATGAAGCTGATCTGCCATTTGATCCGACACGCCCCCCGGCAAAAGGCTTGTCTGAACAGGATGTCGAGAAATTGCACGGCACTTTGTTTGAACTGCTGGAGTGCAAACGAATGTTGGATCAGGTCAAATAAGCCGAACCAACCAATTGCGCTTAAAAAAATGCCTGAATCAGATTTGCTGGCAGCTTGTTGGCTTGCGTTGCATCAAACCCGTCGTTATACCACTTTCAGTCGGAGCGTGGCGCAGCCTGGTAGCGCACTTCGCTGGGGGTGAAGGGGTCGTAGGTTCGAATCCTATCGCTCCGACCATTTTGAACAATATGTTGTGATACAACGGTTCCAATTTACAGGGATTGGAACCTGTTACGCCATTTTGCTTCTGCGGCTATGA
>CAZOCA010000190.1:0-2838 GCA_964578105.1 uncultured Pararhizobium sp. | reverse complement strand
ACCTGAAAGTGAATAGCGATTCTTCGCTTAGCTTGCCTCATATTTGCGCTCAATGGACCAATTGGACTCTGCAGCAATCATGCCCCATATCAGACCCAACAATAAGAAGTAGTGCCGCCAGTGGTCGATATCGATGACGATGCCCGCAATCTGATGGCCGATAAAAACCACAAAGCTCACGATCAGAACAGGCTGCCATGGGCGTGGTTTGAAAAGCAGTGGACCAGCCTTCACAATCGTCCACAGGACGAGGATTGGATAGCAGACACCGCCTAGCCAGCCATAGGCTGCAAAGCTTTTGAGCCAGATATTGTGAGGGTCACGCTGAAAATAATTTTTGCCAAATTCAAGGGCGCCCAGACCAAGCGGGCGGTCAGCCACAAGCTGAAAGCCCGCCGCGTGGCGTGCAAAACGACCGAGCCGTCCGCCATCATAATATTGAACGATCTGCGCCCGCTCGGCAAAGAGAGATGAAATCTCATCAATTGAAAGCGCAATCAGCAGTAACACAAAACCGGCAAACAAGGCCACCGCCAGCAAGATAAACATGCGCAGCCGATCTGCAGCGCCTTGGGCATTAATCAAGCTGAGAAGAAACACGCTCGCCAGCGTAAATGCGGCAAGACCCCAGCTAGCCCGCGAAAAGCTCATGAAAATTCCAAGCAGTATGAATGACATTAAGCCAATGCGGATAATGCTGCTGCCTTGTTCCTGGTTGAGGATTTTGTAAAACAGCAGACCCATGGGCAGGATCAAAAATGGTCCGAAGACATTGGGGTCCTCAAAGCCCCCAGACGCGCGTCCATAAAGGGTGAACAGATCATAGGCCCCTGGCACAAGCCGAAAATACCCTGCAAGGCCCAGAACGATGGTGAAACATGCACTAGCCAGATAGGCGTTTGTGATGAGTTTCAGCCGTCGGTGGTCCTCGGCAATGAGACACGCAAAAAAGAATGAGGTGAGTGCCAGAAAGCCCGTGACGGCTACAAATATCAGGGCGTCATCGAAAAACGTGACCTGACTGAGCCCGATAATGCCACCAATGAGATAGAGCGTGAGCAATACAAATAGCGGCGCGATCTGGCGCGGGAGGGGCAGCCCTGCCAGAAACCAGAACGGGATCAAAATGACAGCAAATAGCTCATATGGCGCTGGCTCGCGAAAGACAAAACCACCGGAAAAGACAAGTAGCCACAAAAACACTGCGCCCAATATGCGAGTGGAAATTGTTCCGGGTCGGTAAAGGGCCGCTTCCATGGGCGGTTCAGTAAGAATCGCGCGTATTGAGGACTTTGAACGGCGTCATGAAGAGGATGTAAAGGTCCAGCATTATGGACCAGTTCTCGATGTAATAAAGATCGTGCTCAACCCGTTTCTGGATCATTTCCTTGTTGCGGATTTCTCCACGCAAGCCATTTATCTGAGCCCATCCGGAGATGCCGGGCTTGACCCGATGACGGGCAAAATAGCCGTCCACAACCGCTTCCCAGGGGCGGTTTTCGGTATGGGCGTGAACCGCATGGGGGCGGGGGCCTATCAATGACAATTCGCCACGAAGCACATTTAGAAACTGTGGCAGCTCATCCAGTGTTGTTTTACGAATAAAGCGCCCGACGCGGGTCACGCGAGGATCATGGCGGGTGACAACATTCTTCGCAGCCGGGTCCGCCATGTGATGGTACATGGAGCGAAACTTAAACACGGATATTTTCTCATTGTTGAAGCCATATCTGGTTTGCCGAAAAAACACCGGGCCTGGGCTGTCCAGCCGCACGGCAAGCGCCACAAGCAGCATCACTGGCGACAGCAGCACAAGAGCGATGGAGGTGAAAAACAAATCAAAAGCGCGTTTTTTGAAGTAGTCCCAGTCCGCCAACGGCTTGTCGATTATGTCGAGAAATGGAACGGAGCCCACATAGGAATAGGATCGGGGCCTTAAATTCAGCTTGTTGCCATGTGCGCTGAGCCGGATATCCAAGGGCAGCACCCAGAGATCTTTGAGCATATCTGCCACACGGCCTTCAGCCGTCAGCGGAAAGGTGACAACAAGCATATCAATTTTACAAATGCGCCCGAATACAAGCAGATCGGCAAATTTACCCAGTTTGGGATATCCCATCAGCACAGAAGGGGATCGCTTGTCATCCCGGTCATCAAAAATGCCGCAGATCTGCAGTTCCTGCTCAGGCTGACTTTCAAGCGACCGGATAAGCTCCGCAGCCCGGTCGCCGCCGCCAATCAGAATGGCTCTACGCTGCAGACGTCCATTGCGAAACAGCTTTCGAACATACCGCGAGATGATCACTCGGGTCAGCGCCAGAACCAAGCCCCCGGAGAGAAACCACGCCCCAAACCAGACGCGGGAGAGGGTCTCGCTCTGTTTGAAGAAGAAGGCAGTAATCGCAAACACCATAAATACAAATGTCCATGCGGCCAACAAACGGCCTAGTTGTTTGGACATCTGGCGCAAGGTACTCAGACCATATGAATCTGCTGCCTGAAGAAAGATTACGGCCAGCACGCCGCCACTTGCAGAAATCAACGTATAACGCAAATCAATGCTGCTCAGGTCAACCAGAGCAGCACCATCCACAAGCTCCAATGGGCGCACATAGAAAAGATAAACGAGAAAACCAAGCGCCGTAACCAGCACGAAATCCAAGAGGCGGACAAGGCCTGCGAGAACGCGGGGGGAAACATTATCGTCTGTCAGTTGAGAAGCTACGCGTCGGGCCTCGTCTCCTAACTCGCCAGCTTCAATGTTTTGAAGGTCATCTGAAGCAGTGGCCTCACTAAGGCGCTTCATCATGCGGGCAACAGCCTGTTCACGGGGCATGC
>CAZOCA010000189.1:0-6450 GCA_964578105.1 uncultured Pararhizobium sp. | reverse complement strand
GTCAAAGAAGGCGCGGACACCAAAAGCGGTATCAGCAACTCGCTGTGAGGATGATCCGCAAACAAGGTCTGTAGGCCTGCCAATGCAGGGCTGATAGTGGCATTCGCCATGGTCGTCAGACTGGCAGCCAACAAAAGCGCAATGGCTCGCTGGTCGCGCCAAAGGGATGATTTTTCGTCTCTTAAGGTCTGGCCCATGTCTTGTTTTCCTTGCCTGAATCATTGTGTAAGGGCAGTCTACGAATTCAAGTCAACTTGAGGTCAAGCATGAAAATTCTGGATATTGCAGATGTGGCCGAGCGCTCCGGTCTGCCGCCATCGACATTGCGTTATTATGAAGAAATCGGCCTGATTGACTCCACCGGCCGACATGGGCTTCGGCGGCAATACGGGCCGGAAACCCTGTTGCAGCTTTCACTCATCACCATGGGTAAGTCCGCCGGATTTTCATTGGACGAAATCTCTGGGATGTTTGGCAGTGACGGTCAGCCGGATTTGCCAAGAGACGATTTGTTGATCCGGGCCGATCAGCTTGATCGACAAATTCGCGATTTGACACTGTTGCGCAATGCGCTGCGCCATGTGGCGGAATGTCCTGCTCCATCTCACATGGAATGCCAGACTTTCAAGCGGCTGTTAAAGGTCACCACAGCACGCAAGAAGGGGGATCAACGAGACCGGAAAAAGCGCTCGTCAAAGCGATGAATGCGGGTGTGCAATCGAACAGCCGGAGTTACATCGCGCCGCCGGTTCGTTTCCGCAATCAGCAAGTCGATCATATGGGGCATATCTGAAGTCTATGCAGGCCAAATGGGCGTGGTCATTACGAGCTCTGCTGAAGAACCTTATCTGTCAGACAGTGCAAGACGCAGCCCCAGAAAACCGAACGCGCCAGCAAATGATCGCTTCATCCAGACCATGACACCTGGTCGCCTGACAAAATAGTCCCGGGCCAGTGCAGCGCAGCCGCCATAAAGGACGAAGACCAGAAAGGTGAGCAGCATGAAGACACCGGCCAGAAAGAACATCGTCGGCATGGCATTTACCCGGTTCGTGTCAACGAATTGAGGCAGGAACGCCAAAAAGAAAAGTGACAATTTCGGGTTCAGAACATTGATAAGTGTTCCGTTCAGCGCGGTCTGAAACAGAGAGACCGGCTTACTGTCTTCTTCGACATCAAGGGCACTACCGTCACGAAGAATGCGCCATGCCATATACAACAGATACGCAGCGCCCAGGTATTTGACGGTCTGAAACGCTAATGCGCTTGTGTGGAAGATGGCAGCCAGTCCGATGATGCTGGCAATGGCAGCAGGAACAATACCGAATGTGCAGCCCAGCGCGGCGGCAATACTGGCTCTAAAACCCCGCCCAAGCCCCACGGCCAGAGTGTATAGGACGCCCGTTCCCGGCAACAGAATGACAATCATGGATGTGATGAGAAATTCAACCGACATGGGGTCTTCCAGCTTGGCTTTTAAATGTGGGAAGACCTTGGCATGAAATTGGGCGTCTTTCAAACCATCCAGTTGAGCTCAGGCCCCAATTTCGCGTGAAAGGCGTAGCGTGTTTGTGGCCCATGCCAAACATGCATTTAATCCATTTTTGTTGCCTGCCCAGTCGATCCCGATCCATGCCATTCTGGCCGGGTCGCATCATGCAGTCGGTTCTGTTTGGTTGAGACAAACAGAACCGACTGGTTTTCACACAATGCTTTGTGTCGTCTCAGCTCCGCGCCTTGAATTTCGCGAGGGTTTCTTTTTCAAACGCCAGGACTTTTTGAACGCTGGGGCGCTCTGAAAGGCGCTCAAAATGGGCCTGACAATTCTTGAAGCCCGACAGGTCCACATCGAACATTCCGGTCCGGCGAAAACACCAGAAAAAATAGGCATCTGCCGTTGTGAAATGGTCGAAGAAGAAGTCCTGACCAGCCAGCATGTCATCGGCAATTTGAAAACTGCTCATAAGCGTCTTTTTGGCCAGGTTTCGAACATTGTCTTCCGTGCCTGGCACATCACAAAACCCCGATGGTGCATTACAGCGGCTGATGTGAGGATGAAAACCTGAAGCAAACCAGGACAGAAGCGAAAGGCCCTGTGCCTCCTGCCAGGTGCCTGAAGGCAGCAGATTGGCATCAGGATATGTCTTGGAAATCCAGTATTGGATGGCCACATTCTCGGTCAGCGGTTCTCCGTCTACGATCAGAAGAGGAACTTTGTGTTTTGGGTTCAGCTTGAGATAATCCGGCGACATTTGTTCCTTGCCGCGAATATTGATCGGGCTGACCTCAAAGTCCGCCTGTGCTTCATTGAGGCTCACAAACGGAACAAGCGAGCAGGCGATTGGCGCATAATAAAGAGTGATTTTCATTTTGACCTCCTGGGTGGGGGAACATTCGGCTTCAATCAGAACAGGTTGAAGAAAAGCGGTTGATACCAGATGACAGGTACAACCAATTCAAAAAGGCCGTAAAGGCCAATTGCGGAAAGAGCGCAGTAAAGCGCGATGATGCATGAGTTGTAGCGCCCCCAAAACCAAAGATAGATTGCGACAAAAGCAATCAGGGCAAGATATTATCCCACCACCAAAGCGGCCAATAGAACGCCCAATAGCAGCAGGACAAACTTCATCACGTTGCCCATCTCTGACGCCACAATGGGCCGTAGCGCCGTATTCGCCCCGCGTTTCATCAAAGCCAGCTTCCGCACAGCGGCATTGAATGCGTTAGGGCAGGCTGGCATTCCCTGGGAAGTGACTTTGACAAGCCCCAGTCTTGCCTGCGTGGCAGCTGCGGCCGAAGCCGGTCTGGGCGTGGCAGTGCGCACGAATGAAATTCTCAATGGAAGACGGCCAAAGCTGGCTCAGGTCAAAAAATACCGACACTACCCAACCATCATATGAAAATTTATAATAGGGCAAATGACACCAATCTTGCCATTCGCAAGCTGACAGATTTTTGGCTACAACAGTTCAAGGTCAGTTAGCTTCAGAAACTCTGGAAAATCGAAATGCCCACAAATATAGTCACTGTCGGTGAACTGCTCGTCGAATTCGTGTCGCACACAAAAGATTGTGCATTAGAGCAGATTTCCAATTACTCAGGCCCATTTCCAAGTGGCGCACCAGCCATTTTCATAGATCAGGCGGCCCGCCTGGGTGCACAGACTTCAATTTTGGGCGGCGTTGGGGCAGATGGTTTCGGCAGAGCACTACTCCAGCGTCTCAAAGATGATGGCGTGGGTGTGGAACATATCTTCGTCGATCCCGAACGTCCGACCGGCGTTGCCTTCGTCTCTTATTTCAACGATGGCCAAAGGATTTTCATTTTCCATTTGGCAGGCACTGCAGCGGACTCATTTCAGGTCCCTGCGGACAGTTTGAAATTGCAGGATTCGCTGCTCCACATCTCGGCCTCATCTCTTGGAAATCCGGCCTTGCGAAAAATGGTGTTAAAGGTTTTGGACCAAACGATTGCGGCAGGCGGAAAAGTGAGCTGCGATCCCAATATCCGCCCGGAGCTTATGCGCGACACTGAAGTGCGTGTAGCCTTGGATGACATCATCAGCAAATGTACTTATTTGCTGCCAAGCACAGATGATCTGGCTCACCTCTATCCTGGTATCACAGAAGAGGCCGCGATAGATCGCTTGCAGTCTGGTGGTGCTGACATCATCGCCTTGAAGCGTGGATCAAAAGGCGCGTTGATTCTGGATCGAAAAAGCGAATTTGCAATTGCACCCCATCATGTATCGGAAGTGGACCCAACTGGAGCAGGTGATTGTTTTTGCGGAACGTTTCTGGCGCTTCTGATACAGGGCTATCCAATGGAAACCGCTGGAGAATACGCCAATGCAGCCGGCGCGCTTTCCGTAACAAAACGGGGCCCGATGGAGGGAAATTCTTCGCTTGAATTGATCGAGGATTTCTTGGTTAGAAGCTAAGGAAACTGAACGTCACTTTGCCGTGCGGCTAGTCCTCAAATTCTTCATTGGGGTAGACACCCCACAATTTGTTCTGCTGAACAAACCCGCGATAGCTCTGGTCATCCGCGTCTCTCAGGAATGCACGGCACCATTCGCCATCGCATTCTTCAATACTCACCAGCAGGCCGGTTTCCAGTCTTGCGTTGAGTTTCGCGCCTACGCTGCGTTCGCGATACAGCGGTAATGGTTCGGCATCCCTGGTCCATGGTGTAACCAGTGCGGTTCTGCGTCCCGATAGAAGGCTGTGGAACACCCAACCGGAATTTCCTGCAGCATCGCGAATGCGCCGCCAATTGTCGGATTCCTGAAAAACTTCAACCGGCAACCCGCCTTTGACGAAAATCCAGGCGATGTCGTAGTCCCGTCCAGGACCAACACGCACATTCACCTGATTGGACTTCAGGCTTACAAAGCGGGGCAGGGGCAGACCAGATGTCCCGACGCGAATACCACGCTCATCGGTTGATTGAGCAAAGGCAGAGCCAGAGCCCGGACCAAACAACGAAAATGTAAACGCGAGCAAGCTCAGGCAGGCGATGGATAAAACCTTGCCAAGGCGTATCCTTCGGTACTGCTTTCGCACTGCCGGTCCAAATTGCATCACTTTAAAACTCATGTCTTGCGCACTCATACACCTTATCAGCGCACCCTACGTTGCAAACTCGCCGTCTACGCAATAGGAGGCTTGGCATCTGCTCTCCTGACACATTATACAAAGTCATTCAAATTGTGTTTGCAGTTCTATCTGTTAGGGTCTGCAAAAATGAGCCTTGTCCGGATCGGGCGATATCTGTTGATACCATATACATGTTTTGAACAGATATGGTTAAAGAGCTCTCAAAGAGAAGGGGCTAGCGCTAAATGCCGAGATCAAAAACTCTGGTTGTGGTAACGCGGAAACTGCCGGAACAGGTGGAAACGCGCATGCGCGAGCTGTTCAATGCGAGGCTCAATTTAGACGATCACGCCATGACACAGGCGGAATTGGTGGATGCTGTGAAGACAGCGAATGTGCTTGTTCCCACAGTGACCGATCGGATCGACGCCGCCATCATCAATCAGGCCGGGCCGCAATTGAAGCTGATTGCCAACTTCGGAAATGGTGTGGATAACATTGATGTGGGTGCTGCCCATGACAAGGGAATTGTCATTACCAACACGCCAAATGTGCTTACCGAAGACACCGCCGACATGACTATGGCGCTGATTCTTGCCGTACCACGCCGGCTGGCCGAAGGTGCCGCGATACTTCCAGATGGTGCGCATTGGTCAGGCTGGTCTCCCACGTGGATGACCGGGCGTCGTATTTCCGGAAAGCGCCTTGGTATTGTCGGCATGGGCCGTATTGGACAGGCGGTAGCGCGCCGCGCCAAGGCATTTGGTCTGGCAATTCACTACCACAATCGCAGACCCTTGCCGGCCGAAATTGAAGACAGTCTGGAGGCGACTTACTGGGACAGTCTCGATCAGATGCTGGCGCGGATGGATATCATTTCTGTCAATTGCCCACATACGCCTGGCACCTATCATCTCCTGTCAGCCCGGCGGCTGCAATTGATGCGGCCCGAAGCCTATGTGGTGAATACGGCGCGCGGCGAGATCATTGATGAAAATGCTCTCGTGACAATGCTGGAAGAAGGTAAGTTGGCAGGGGCTGGGCTGGATGTGTTTGAACATGAGCCAGCCATCAATCCCAAACTGCTGAAGCTGGCTCAGACCAACAAGGTCGTGCTGCTGCCACATATGGGATCGGCAACCATCGAAGGCCGCATTGATATGGGCGATAAGGTGATTGTGAATATCAAATCACTGTTGGATGGCCATGCCGTGCCGGACCGTATTCTGCCAAGCATGGTGTAAAACTTAACGGCGCTAAAGTCTGCGCAATGCCACTTGATCAATTTTGTGATCTCCGCCCTTGCGCAGGATCAGATCAGCGCGTTGCCGTGTGGGCAAAATGTTCTCCAGCAGATTGGGCCGGTTGATCCGCGCCCAGATATCATCAGCCGTGGCCACCGCGTCCTCTTCCGTCAATTCGGCAAAGGTCCTGAAGAAGCTTTTCGGATCGCGGAATGCGGTTTCCCGCAGGCGTAAAAACCGCTCACGGTACCATTGCTGAACAAAGACCTCGTCTGCATCCAGATAAATTGAAAAATCAAAAAAGTCCGACACGAAGGGAACACTGGCACCGCCGGGCGGCAGATCACGGACCTGCAACACATTCAGCCCTTCCAGAATCAAAATGTCCGGGCTGGAGATGGTCACCGTCTCATTGGGCACCACATCATAAATCAGATGCGAATAGAGCGGCGCAGTTGCCGATGGCTTGCCAGCCTTTATGTCGGTCAGAAAGCGCAGCAATGCGGTGACATCATAGCTTTCCGGAAAGCCCTTGCGCTCCATCAGCCCTTCAGCTTTCAAAACAGCATTGGGATAGAGGAAGCCATCTGTGGTGATCAGATCCACCT
>CAZOCA010000188.1:0-6454 GCA_964578105.1 uncultured Pararhizobium sp. | reverse complement strand
ATTCGGCGTGATGCGCGATGTCCTGCATCGAGGCATTGACCTGTCCTTCGTGGTGGGTCTTGTCTTCCTGTTTTTTGGTTGGCGTCGGGTAGATGGACGCGTACCGCTCACCGGTTTGCTGCGGCTTCAGGGTATACCCTGGCTCGATATCGTGTTTTCGATCATGGCTGTTGGGGCAGCACTTTACTTACCTTTGCTGCCACCTGAAATATTGGCAGAGCGCGTTGGAAACCCCTCACAATCCGATGTTCTGATGGGCACTGCGCTGTTGGTGTTGACACTTGAAGCGGCTCGCAGATCAATCGGGCCCACCCTGCCAATCATCGCACTTTTCTTCATTGGTTTCGCCATCTTCGGACCGATCATGCCAGGCGCTCTGAAACATGGCGGCACCTCCTGGTTGGGCTTGATCAACCACATTTATATGACGAACCAGGGCATTTACGGCGTCGCTATCGGTGTGATGGCGCAATATGTGTTTCTGTTCATCCTGTTTGGCGTTTTGGCTACACGTATCGGTCTGGGGCAGCTGTTTATTGACCTCGCCATGGTCATCGCAGGACGATATGCTGGAGGGCCTGCCAAGGTTGCTATTTTCTCAAGCGCTTTTATGGGCACGATCTCTGGCTCCTCCATCGCCAACACCGTGACAACCGGCGCGCTGACGATCCCCGCGATGAAACGTGTGGGTTACCCGGCTCACTTCGCAGGCGCCACCGAAGCGACAGCCTCGACCGGTGGGCAGATCACGCCCCCCATCCTTGGCGCGGCGGCCTTCATTATGGTGGAGTATCTTGAAATTCCGCTTCGCGACATTGTCGCGGCGGCTCTTTTCCCGGCACTGCTGCATTATTTTGGTATTTTCATCATGGTCCATCTTGAGGCCAAGAAGCTCGGGCTCCGTGGCCTGCGGGCCGAGGAGTTGCCAAAGGCCGCCGTTGTTCTGAAGCAACACTGGCTCAGTATCATTCCGCTGGGCATCCTTGTTTACTTTATCCTGTCGGGCCGAACCCCCGACTTTGCCGCTGTCTACGGCATCATTGCGTGTGTTGTTGTTGGGTTTCTCAATCCGGTGAACCGCCTGACCATTCCCGATTTGTGGAACAGCCTTGCGGCGGGTGCCAGAAGCACTTTGGCGGTCGGAGCAGCTGCAGCCACGGTGGGGGTCATTGTGGGGGTTGTCACATTGACTGGTGTTGGTTTTCGGCTGGGGTATGTGGTGGTCCAAACCGCCACCGATATCGGAACAATTGTCGGCAATATCTGGCCACTCAGCTATTTTGCGATTGAGCAATGGGCGCTGTTTTTCTCGCTGGTACTCATTGCCGTCGCCTGCATTGTCATGGGTGCCGGCATTCCGACAACAGCTACCTATATTATCCTTGTCGCGGTGGCAGCCCCTGCACTTGCTCAATTGCAGGTGCAGCCGTTGGTCGCGCATTTTTTCGTGTTTTATTACGGCGTATTGGCAGATATCACACCGCCGGTTGCCCTTGCAGCCTATGCAGCAGCAGGTATTGCCGGGTCGAATCCGTTCAAAACAGGAAATACAGCTTTCCGGCTTGGCATTGCCAAGGCTTTAGTTCCCTTTGTATTCGTATATTCACCAGCATTGTTGCTGGTTGCAGACGGGTTCACCTGGTGGGCCTTTTCCATCACTCTGGCCGGAGCCATGATGGGAATCGGGTCTCTCGGCGTCGCCTTTTCCGGCTATTTCCTGACCAATCTCCCACAGGCTCAACGATGGTGGGTGGGGATCGTGTCCTTTCTGTTTATTGCACCTGGCCTTGCCACGATGGGGATCGGAATATTGGCTATGATGCCAATATTCCTCCTTCAGCTCAGGGCAATACGCAAGGCTCGCAAAGACACTGTTCAGACGATCTGACAGAGGCCAGATTGTTGGACTCACAGTTCAACATGCTGTTGTTTTTGGAAAAACGACACTGCTTACAGGGTTTGAACCCACCATCCCATCATTTCACGAGACGACCCGTCTTGGTGAACCCGTGCCTGGCGTCATGCTGCTTTAGAAAAACGCATCAACCGCTTTACAGAACAGGGCCAATTGTGGCGATGACGTTGTTCCATATCCGTCTGTAGCGTGGCCAGGTCAGGACCTGTTCAAGACCAACAGCATCGGATTGCAACATGTAGCTTTCCTGCCGGGCGCGGACAGCCTTAGTTGTTGCAGGGTCTTGCAAAAGGATATTGTTTTCGTAGTTCAGATCAAAACTTCGCAGATCCAGATTAGAGGACCCTACCAAGGTGATTTTCTCGTCGATAGTCAGAGTTTTGGCATGAAGAAGGCCGCCTACGAACTCGTGTATTTCGCACCCTGCAGTCAGGAGTGTGCGGTAATAACTGTGGCTTGTCGCGGCCACGATCCAACTGTCATTGACCTTTGGAAAGATCAGCGTGACTTTCACGCCGCGATGCGCAGCAGAGCAAAGCGCACCTAAGACAGTGGCATCTGGTACGAAATACGGTGTTGTGAGCGTCAATTCGTGCTGAGCACAGGCCATGAGATTTGAAAACAGCTGTGGGGTTGCGCCGCGGCGCTCGGTTGGGCCATCACCCATGACCTGAGCGGAAAACCCGTTCTTAAGCGGCTTTGCCTGCAGCTCAAATGCGTCGAATGGCTCGTCAGTCGCCTGCATCCAGTCACTGATGAATAAAAGTTCATTCTGCGCAACGATGGGACCCTCAAATCGCAACATGATATCGACCCAAGGTGCATATTTTGCTTTCACAAGAAATTCAGGATCGGCAGAGTTTCGACTGCCGCAATAGGTGATCTTGCCATCAATGACTGTGATCTTGCGATGGTTGCGCAGGTCAATTCTACTTGTCAGGAGTGTCCGGATCAGATTGCTGAGAGGCAAAGCAACAGCGAGTTGAACACCGGAATCCTTCATCTGTTTCCAAAGGTCCGATTTGATAAGAGCACGAGATCCAAGGCCATCAGCCATAGCGCGGCATACCACACCTCGTTTGGCGGCACGCATAAGCGCCTGAGCGATTGCCGTACCCGTCAGGTCATTGTGCCAGATGTAGTACAACACGTGTACATGACTGGTCGCAGCATCAATATCTTCGACAAGATGCTTATTCGTGGCAGCCCCATCTGCCATCAATTTGGCACCATTGCCATCGACCGGATGAAACCCATTGATCGAACCGGCATACCGGAATGCCGGGCGATAGAGCGGATCAATCAATCTGTCGGAGTTGCCGGTTGCTCCCATATAGGCGTTGGCTTTTGCACGGATTTCATCAAAGACTTTTTTGTGTCGCTTGTTAGCGCGGTGTCCCAGATCGATCTCGCCAAACAAAAAATATCCGACGCTGCCGACATAGGGCAGAACATTTAGCACAACAAACCATGCCAGCCGTGCAGGAGGTGACAGGTCATCACGCAATAAAATGCGTATGGTGAATCCAATGACGATAAGGAGATGAAAGGCCAGAATTGTTGTCATTGGTCACTTTCCATGAACTCAATATCAATAACAATTGGCAAGTGATCCGAGGCGCGCTCGGCAAGATCGGAGGTATGCACATATGATGAGACGGCATGCAAAGATCCGGTCAGGACAAACCAGTCAAGTGCTGTTGTCGGACGGGCTGCATGGAAACTTGGCCCAGGTGAAATGACTTTTGACGCTGGATCGAACACAAGTCTGGACAGGTTCCATTCGTTGAAATCACCAGCTAAAATTACTGGATGATCTCGTTTATCGACCAATTTTCGTAGCGCTTCAATTTGCTTCCTGCGCATGCCTGGCGTCAGACCCAAATGCACGCCCACAACCTCGACCATTGGGTCAGAAAGGAGCATGGAAACGGCCCCGCGCGGCTCAACCGTGGGAATTTCAATGCGCGTTGAAGACCAATTTACAAAGCTGTCGCGCACCAGGATCGCGTTGCCGTGCCAGCCATGGCTTTGAGGTCGCACAGAAACGTCGGCGAGTTCATAGCCAAGTTCTCGCTGAAGGCGGTCGAGTGGCAGAACACCCGCCCGGGAACCGGCACGCTTATCCGCCTCTTGCAAAACCACGATGTCAGCATCGATTTCTGCCAGGACATCGACAATCCGGTCCGGGTCGCGACGCCAGTCCAGACCGACGGCTTTGCGGATATTGTAGCTAGCGACGCGCACACATCAGCCTTTTATGACATCGTCATAATCGTCGACCCGCAGATAAGCTGCTTCTCGATACAGTTTAATGGTTGGCCGCAGCCCAAAGAGAACCGAGCCAATCAAAAACAACCAAGTCCCGAAATAAGTCGTTTGCTCGCTGAAAAAGAGAATGCTTCCCACCACGAAGAGCGCCGCTGCGGAAAAATCGACGATCGTGTAAGCCAACTCACAATAGGCGTAGATTTTCTTGTGTTCTGCGCTTCTCGTGTGATTGGCAGGATTGAATATTCTCATTTTGGCGATCCTATATTAAGCTTTCAGGCCAGGCCCGGCAACACAGCCTTTGCCCCCGCCACAATCATCTCCATAGCAATTGCCAACAAAATCATGCCCATCAGACGGGTCATGATCACACGCATCGTGTCGCTCAAGACTTTACCAAAAAAGGCCGCAAAAAAAAGCACAACAAACAGCATTGCCAGAATGGCGCCAACGACCCCACCGATGGCGATCAATCCCTCAATTCCCTTAGCGTGTCCAGCGTAGATAATCAGCGTTGCGATGGTTCCAGGACCGACGATCATGGGAAAAGTAATAGGATAGAAGGCAAGGCCAGACAGGTCCTGCATGTGGTCCTGCTCTTTTTCAGTGCCGTGATGCGACGTAATGCTGTTGCCGTTCAACATTGACCAGGCGATATGTGCCAGAACCACGCCACCTGCGATGCGAAACTGATCGACCGTGATGCCAAAGAAGTCAATAATGTTTTGTCCTGCGAAAAGGATCACGGCGCACATGATGGCGGAGAAAATTGTAATTTTCACAGCCAATGTGCGCTGTTGAGCCACTGTGAATCCGGCCGTGAGTGCCAGAAAGATAGGCAAATTCACAAAGGGGTTCATGATCGCAAAGAATGCCCCAAAAGCTTTCGTCAATTCAGCGTAGTCCATGTCGGTTCCTTGACCCATTACGTGCTTTGACCCTAGCTCAGGTTTGGCGCTTGCGAAAGGCTGTGCCCTGCCTGACCTGCCAGAATAAGCAGAGCGCATCCTCCTCAAATGCGCCGATGCCCGCCACCGATACTGACGTGGCCGACAATGGCATTTCATCGAAGCATACTTGCGGGTGAATGAGCGTTGGTGCTACTTATGGTGCGTAAGCGATCAGCACAGCCAGTTGATCGAATTCCGTCTGACCGCAGCAAAGAACGCCCTATCAAGAAGGGCCATATCCAAAATAATCAATCGGGAGTGTTCAACGAAATAAAGTTCGGAGCCAGTCTGTTCCAAGGCGAAGCTCAAGCCTCACTCAGCAAGTCCCGCCTCTTACGCCCAGATCAAATTGACACAACAGACCCCAATCATCACGCTTCGAAAGATTCACGAAAACCCGCACTATCGAAGTACCGGAATTGATAAGCCTACTCTATTTCTTCAAACATCCGCTGATTCCAAGCAAGGATAATTCCAATGACATCTAAGCAGATCAAAACACACTGGATCTTGCGTATTATCGGCATCGTTTTCCTTATAGCGGGCCTCTATCTGCTTGTTGGCGGCGCCTATTTGATATCTCTCGGGGGGTCCTGGTATTATTCAATCGCTGGCTTGGGAATTCTAGCGAGTGGCGTTCTGGTGTTTTTTGGCAGAATTCTGGGCGTGAGCATCTACCTTGCTGTCTTTGTCTTCACGGTATTCTGGGCTTACTACGACACCGGATTGAACTTCTGGGGCTGGGTTCCACGGATCGCTGCGCCACTGGTGATTGCCATTGCAGTCCTCCTGACGGTGCCGCTTTACCGCAACCCGACGATTACGCCGCTGCGATCGCGCCTTTCGGTCGTCAGTGGCCTCGCGCTCCTCATCGTCTTCGGCGTGTTTTTTGCCCAGATGTTCAAACCGCATGGCATTGTTCGAAACGACATTGCGATAACGCCAGGTAAAGAAACCACAACCACTGCAGATATGGGTGGCGATTGGCGTGAATGGGGTCGAACGGGCGAGGGCGTGCGATATTCTCCGCTTGAACAAATCAACAAGAGTAATGTGAGCGACCTTGAAGTTATCTGGACGGCTCGGCATGGGCAAATTCCAGACACCAAGCTGGCGAATGAGGATCAGAACACCCCGCTTTACGCAGATGGAACGTTGTTTCACTGTGCATATAACAACGTCGTCACGGCCTTTGACGGGACAACCGGTAAAGAAAAATGGGTTTTCAATCCACATGCCTCTGCGCCCTTGTGGTTGCGCTGCCGCTCTATCGCTTATGTCGATCCAGCCACTATCAAAGGCACAATGGTTGATGCAA
>CAZOCA010000187.1:0-6463 GCA_964578105.1 uncultured Pararhizobium sp. | reverse complement strand
ATGCCATTGCATTTTTAGTTGGCATCGTTCTTTTGGTCGTTCTTGGTATTCGTCCTTTAACAAAGTCGCTCAGCGCAAATGACAACCGGCCACCGGCGCTTGCCAATGCAACTGCTGCAGACGGAACGCAGGCAGCCGTCGCGGCTCCCCAAACTGCTTCGATTGAATCAGAAATGGGCAGCGTACCGCTAAGCTTGCCAAACACCGGAACTAACACCAACACCAGCTCCAGCCCTAGCGCCAACAACAATGCAAGCGGCGATCCCAGTGAAATAATCGCAAAAATGCGACCCGAACCAGCCGATCGCCTCGAAATGATTGTTGATCTAGATGAAGCCCGCGCGGCCGCAATTCTGCGGCGCTGGGTTACTCAGGAACCCGCATGATAAATGACGTGCGAAATTCAACTGGTTTTGCAAATTTTGCAGCAGCAAAAAAGCTGAAAACGCGCGCGCCTTATTCATCAAGATTCCAACCCTTGAAGGCAGAAGTTGAGGCTGTAGGCAAAGCCGACATGATCGAGCCTTATTCTGTTGAACAATCCTTGCGCGCGTTCGACGAAGAGCCAGAAGATGCAAAAGGCACCGAATTTGAAAACTTGGCTGATGCGGACGCGCGTCATTCAGCACTCAATGAAGACCTGGCAAATATCAAGCCGAGCGAGCAGTCGCAACTTTACTCAAGCGCGGGGCCGCAGGCATCCAAAGATGTTTTAAACAGTGAACCAACTGAGCAGGAACAGCTTGATGACAAGGCCATCGTGGATACGGTGGTCTCAAACATTGCGGACAAGATTGATAACGCGTTCAGCGTGTTGGAGTGTGATCTTGCCAGCGCGATTGAAATGCGCCTTGGTCAGGCATTGCTCGGCGTTTTCAAGCGGCAATTGGCCGATGAAACAAGCGAAAGACTGAAGCAATCAATCGCAATGATCATTGCTGAGCGCGGCGATGCAAAAGTGAATATTTCGGGCCCAAGCGAGCTTATTGAATTATTTCAGTCGCACACGGCTGATGAGGAGAATGACAAGGCAAAATTATCCTTTTCAGTCGACCAATCTAGCGCCGACTTGATTGTTCAAATTGATGATATCTCGATCACATCGCGCTTTGCCGAGCTCGACAATCTCGTATCGGAGCTTTTCGAATGATGGAAAGCAATGAGAAGCAAGAAATCATCATCGTCAAGCGTGGAGGCCATGGTGATCATGGCCACCATGGCGGCGCATGGAAAATCGCATTTGCCGATTTCATGACCGCGATGATGGCCCTGTTTCTTGTCCTTTGGTTGATCAACGCTGCTAATGAAGAATCCAAAAAATCCGTGGCCAGTTATTTTAATCCCGTCAAGCTGGTCGATCGCAATCGGAGCGAAAAGGGACTGGAGGAATCGGGCGGCCCGACCGAGATCAATTTAGGTGATGGAGCAGCTGCTTGTTCGTGTGAAACAGAAGGCGGCGAAAAATCTGAACAAAGAGGCCTGGATGAAAACAAAGGTGGCCCGATCGAGGAAGAAGCATTTTTTGCCGATCCGGCTGAAACACTGGAAGAAATTGTGACAGCGCACGCCCTGATGCAGGAAGAATCTTTATTCAATACGGAGCTGGAACAGCCTGCACCAACAGAAGTTTTTGATAAACCGGACGAGCCAAAATTCGTCGACCCGTTTTCGCCTGATTATTGGGCAGCACAGGAAGTGCAAAATGCACCCGACACAGCGGCGGAAAATGTCACTGGTGATGAAAGCTCTGCTCAAATGACAGAAAATGTCGCAACATCTGTTGCCGCAGAAGAGCAGTTGATGCCGGAAAACAAACCTGCCGAGAAAATGGCGAACGCTGAAGAGCCAATGGAAATCGATGCTGGCACAACCGCATCCTATGAAGAGAATATGGATGACGTACAACAAAGCGAAGAGATGTCGCCAGCTGAGATGATGGCGACCGCACAAGAGATGCAAAGCGTGGAAGTGGCGAGTGAAGAAGCTTCTCCTGAAGAAGAACTTGCTGCGCAACTCGACGAGGAACTTATTCAAATTCTTGATGAAATTGGGCTCAATGCTGACCAAATCACATTGGTGGCGACAGAGGAGTCGGTCTCGATCTCCTTGGCGGACAATTTAGACTTCTCCATGTTTGGTATCGGTTCAGCCGTGCCATCGGCTGAGCTTGTTAATGCGGTCAGCGTGATCGGCAAATCATTGGTTGGCAAGCCGGTTGAAGTCAGCATTATCGGACATACAGATGGTCGGCCCTATAGCGGTGGTCAGTATGACAATTGGCGCCTTTCTTCGGCCCGCGCCCAAGCAACATTGTACATGCTGGAGCGGGGCGGCCTTTCCAAGGATGATATTAGTTCAATTTCAGGCGTCGCTGACCGGCAACTACGCAACCCGGAAGATAGCTTTGCACCCGAAAACAGACGCATCGAAATATTGGTCGAGTTTGAGCAGTCATGAAGATCTGTCTTAAAACATGCGTTGTCTTAGCCGGCATTTTGTGTTGGAGCGGCGCTCCGGCAATTGCCGCTAAATTTGAACTCAAACCCTTTGAGTTGGTGCGATCATTTCAACGGATTCAGGATGAGATTGCGTTGGGTGATCGGCATGCCCTGGGTATGCAGAAAGAACTTTACCTGAAGGTACGAAATGATTTGGCTGACTTTGAAAAAGGCCAGACATGGGATGATCGCAACCTTCGCGCCGTACTGACATTTGCAGTCGGCGGTGGAGGACGAGGCGTCTTGCTGCCCTTTGAGAAGAGCTTCGCTGCAAGTTCAGATTATCGGGATTTGGCAATCGCAATCAGCTCTTTGAATCGTGAGAATTCAGTATCTGTGTTGGCAGATGTCGACGTGCAAGAAATAGGCGGAACCTTGGGGGCGTCGATTGCATTGGTTCGAGGCACAAACCGGGATGAAGATTTGCCAGCAATGATACAAGACCTCAACTTCGTCCGGTTGACGATGCCAGGAACACTTTACGAAGAAGCGGCGTTGCGTGGTCTTTTAAAGGCGCATCGTCAAAGCGGTAACAGAAGGCAATTTCTGCGCACTGCCAGCCGCTATGCGCGTACCTTTGGCAACTCACCATATTCTGTTCAGTTTGCCAATGAGATGGTTACTGCAGCTTTGGCTTTTGACAATGAGAAATTCCGTTCAGGATTGGTTGAAATTATTGGTTTTCTGGAACCACTGGCAGGAATGTCATTACGTGACCGCATTGCAAGAACAGCAACCGTAAATGCCAGGCAGGATCTGTTTTTCGCCATTGAGAATATATCGGTCAAACCCGAACCGGAAATCATGATGCCCGAGCCAATAGCCTCTGCCGCAGATCAGAAAGTTCTGCGTGTCTATAACAGCCTTGGAGAATATACCGTAGGGGAAGCTACAAGTGCGCTGTCAGATATTGAGATGATTATTCCCACCGAGCTAAAACCTGAAAACCGAAAGCTCCGATCAATTACCATCCAGGCGCTTCAATCGATCTTGCAAGAAAGCAAGGTGAGCGAAATGGAAATGGGGTCGACAAACTCGTCCCCCGATTTGTCTTCACCTACAATGTCACCCAAGGTTGATAAACCGGAGATGGCAGGTTCAGAAATTTCTGCCCAGTCGGAAAAACTCGACAAGTTCATGGATGAGTTGCAAGGAAAACTTGATGGCGTTGATGCCTTGTTGGAGAAAATAGAATGAAGATTCCAGCTCACGTAGTTTCGCCGATGCCAAATAATAACAAAGGGGCTCAGAACGCGCTGCTGCAAAGCGTTGCGGAATTTTCGAACGAACAATCTGAATCGCCAAAAGACTTTTTCGCAGCGATGAAATCACTGCAGAATTTGATTAAACCGCAAAAAGATAATGAGCAGCGGATGGACCAAAGCAAGGATAGCACATCGTCCAAAACCAATATGATAGCTTCAAAAGTTGCCGGGCTTAAGTTTGTTGATCCCAAAAATGAAGGTGCCGAACTGCTAGAGCCAGAGCAGGAAGCTTCGACGGAGCTGATGCAGTCAACAGATATTAAAGCGCCCAAGAGCGAATTAAATTCAAACCTTAAGGCCGTGTCCGTTGACAAACCAGTGCCTATTGAAAACGAGCTTGGAGGCATTGAGTTTAGAGAGACGAATGATCAATCTGAACACTTGCCGGTTAAGTCCGATACCGCTCTGCACGAGAGCAAGACACTGGATCGCATCGATAACGGTATTGCCAATAATGCTGGCACGAGGGCGGCCAGCCAGAATGACACTCTTGCCATTTTAACGCAGCAAACGCGGACCGAAAAAAACCAAAGCCTGAATTCGAGCGTCAGCCTGCCGCCTGCTGCTACCAAGCCAATTCCTCCTGCTAACAAACGGAATTCTATGGAATTGACTGCTCTGGGAACGAACGCCGGGCGGAGTATTGATAATGCTACGCCAACTGCACCGGTTCATCGCGCGGCTATGTCTAATGATGAGAATGTGCGCCGACCGGAGGCACCGCAATTTGAATTGGGCCTTGCAATCAAGAGTGAAGCCAAGCCGGTTGATCAGGCGCCATTAAACCAAAACCATGTTGCGACCAAGAGTGAAGCCAGGTTGGAATTTCGACTTCAGCAAAGCCATCTGCGGGTAGAAACACCGTCTGAGTTCAGGCCAAGCATTGAAAATACGCCGCAGATTCAGACAAAGGATGCGGCTATTCCGCAATCAAGCACGGCCAATGGTCCTGCCATGCAGCCTACTGCTGCGCCGCCATTGGCTGCTGCCAAAGATATCAGCGCACAAGTCTCGCGGCACCTGAACAGCGAACTGCTCAATATGGATTTGCGCACTCAGATCGTTACTGAGCGAGCGGCAACCGGCTCGATAAACTCAAGCGTTTTGACGCTGCAGCTACATCCGATTGGTTTGGGGCGGGTTCAGGCAGAGATCCGCAAAGAAGGTGAACTGGTTCGGATCAAGCTGACTGTAGAAGCCAAGGGAACATTCGAAATTTTGAAGAATGATATTGATGCGCTCAAAACCGCAATGCGGGCACTTGGAACCGCCGAGGGCGATGTCATGCTCACGCAGGGGAACATCAATCGGCTACCAAGTGATGCCGCCAATAATGGGCAGAGCTTCTTCGCAAATGAACGCAACAATCAGTCGGCGATGCAGGGTCAGCAAGATCGCGCGCCAAATGGTCATCCCGGGCGACACCCAGAGGGTGATGAGCCATCTCCAGCCTTGAGAAATTCGAACCAAACAACGCTTGGTGCGGACAACACTGTTACTATTTGATCGGGCATGGACCTAATCGGGCGTAACATTGAAACGCCCGATATGTCGTAAGGGCATTATTGAGGGCTTGGCTCGAATTTTTTCCTACACATTTCTCCGAATCGGCACCCGAATCAGGTCAAAATGAGGCATCGGGCAATGCTGATTCGCCAACTTGAACCCAAATGAAAACATCCCGTATAGGTTGTAATTCGCACTCATTCAAATTTCCAAGTAAACGGTCCTTTGAAAATCTAAACCCCTATGGCGTCAACCGACAGCAGCATGACTGCAAAATATGAAAATCAATCGAGCGCGCATTTTTCTCCAGAGCAAGGCCTTCCCAGGTGTCGAAAAAATGCTCCATTCTTACGAGATTCAATGCATTTTGCGGCGGTTCTGACTTTTCCTTGATGTCATGATTGTGCGGCAACCAATCTATGCGGCGGCCCGATCAAAGAACTTGATTTGGTTCAAACCGGACACGAGAATTGGTTGGCTATGTGTCTATTTCAAGCAGATTTAAGAAAACAATCATTTCAGAGAATACACGATTAGGTTGCATCACAGAACCTTACCTCATCCTTCACTTACGTCAGCTCCAATTAAAAACCAATTTTGTCAATCCGAGAATTCTCGCGGTTGTGGATAGAGTCGCTGCTTCGTTATCGCTTGTAGCCAGGGGAACTCAATTGATTCGGCTAGGGGACAAACACCATGATAGTGATTGTAGACAATAGAGAACTTGTTCGTGACGGCTTTAAGGCGATGTTCTTAAGACTTGGTTACCCTGCGGTGGCTATCGGCGAACACGAGCTCGATGATTGGCTCGATTCCCTAATGGCCGACGATTTGGATAATGTGCAGGCATTTCTGCTTGGCACAGTTGGTGACAATGAAGGCACGGTGTCTTCCATTCGTGAGCGCACCAAAGCGCCTCTGATTGCAGTATTGGATCAATCCAGTCTGCCAGACATTTTGAACCTCTTTGAAAACGGCGCAGATGATGTGGTCAAAAAGCCGGTCCATGTAACCGAAATATTGGCACGGGCGGCAGCTATTCGGCGGCGCCAGAAAATCGAAGAGCCAAAAAGAGAATTTGGACCGCTTCGCGTATTTAGTGATGGCCGCGACCCGCAGATTGATGGTGAGCCATTTGCACTACCTCGTCGTGAACGCCGTATCCTCGAATATCTTGCTTCCATTGGTGATCGC
>CAZOCA010000186.1:4506-6474 GCA_964578105.1 uncultured Pararhizobium sp. | reverse complement strand
GAACCAATGAGCAGGCATAAAAAACGGCTGCCAGAACAAAGAAGAAATATCCTCGTGCATCGCCGACTATCAGGAGTAATTGCCCCAGGGTGGTCGCTGCCAGATTGACCATTGTATAGGTTGCAAAAACGCGGCCTCTAAATGAAGGGTCGGTGCGTTCGCTGATCCAGCTTTCTACAATCATGGCGCTACCAGCAAAGCTGAAACCCGCCAGAGCGCGCAGCGGGATCCAGGCTCCCGGATGAATGATCAGCAAAGACAGTAAAACGGAAATAACGGCAACAGCGGCCATGACGCTAAAGGAACGCACATGGCCCACGCGCGCCACGACACCGGGAACCAGAATACAGCCCAGAACATAGCCAACCGCCCACCCGGTACCCAGCATACCAAGTGAAAACGCAGAAAATCCTTCAGCCGTACCGCGCAATGGCAGGATCAGACCGTTAATACCGCCAGCAGCCATCAAAAAAGCGCTGCCAAGTATCAAAGTTAAAATGGGGCGTATCTGTCCAAACATAGCGCGCTGTAACACAGGCTCCACGCATATTTCCAGCAATCAATGCCGCAACCATAAGGTGAATTACATTGGAATTCGAAATTCTGTGGCTTTCACGGAATCGCGCAGGCAATCACTTTGCGCATCAAATTCGGCAAGGCTTCATCATTGAGCTTTTCCAAATCACTCCACCATCCGACGGTATTTGGCACAATCTGAGCCGCTTTATGATGTGTTCCTGAGACCATTGCAGCGCTGTAGACAGAAAGCTCCAGATGAAAATGCGTAAATGTATGTCGAATTTGCCCTGCATTTTTCCAATCCGCTGTGCATGGTGCTGCACTAACCGACGTTTCTCCATCCTGGCGAGATGACCAGTTCGTCGTGGGAACTTCGCTCATATCGGCTAGAAGACCGCTCGGCCCACGCTTTTGCAGCCAGATTTGCTCATCATCCCGGATCAGCACGAAAGCAGCGCCCTTGCGTGTTGGTTTTTTGACCTTCGGCAGTTTCACAGGAAAGCGTTCCTGAGTTCCAGCTGAAAAGGCCTGACAATTCTCATGTAACGGACACAGACTGCAGGCGGGCCGTTTGGGAGAACACAGGGTTGCACCCAGATCCATAGAAGCTTGTGCCAGGTCGCCGGGGCGCTCCGTCGGGATTATTGGTTGTAGCGCGCTGCGCACCAGTTCTTTTGCCTGGGGAAGTGGTTGTTCAATGGCCAATAATCGTGTGACCACCCGCTCCACATTGCCATCCACGACGGGGACGGGGTCCCGAAACGCAATCGCTGCGACGGCTGCTGCAGTATAAGGACCGATGCCTGGAAGTTTTTGCAGTTCAGAGGCGGTTTCCGGAAAATTCCCGGAGAGTTCGCTCACCACAGTGCGCGCGCATTTCAGCAAATTGCGGGCTCGCGAATAGTAGCCAAGCCCGGCCCATGCCACCATAACGGCTTCGTCTTCAGCAGATGCAAGATCAGCAACACTTGGCCAAAGGCTCAAAAATTTTTCGTAGTAGGGTTTTACGGCGGTTACAGTTGTTTGCTGCAACATGATTTCCGATAGCCAGACCCGATATGGATCTGCTGACAATTGCTGCCCCTTAACAGGGCGAACTCGCCACGGCAGGTCCCTTGCATGCCGGTCATACCACGCCAACAGCAGTGGGGCGGTTGATCGGGATAGTGTTTGGGTCAAGACGAAAATCCACATGAGCATATTGCAGTTGTCGCAGATATCGTTGATCCTGTGCCTATGGTCAATGACACCGGAAAATCTGCGAAAAGAAAGCCTCGAAAGGGTGTGCGTCCGCTCGCCGATCTGATCGGTGCAACGCTTGACCCGATATGTGCCCGGCGAGGTTTTGGCTCCGCATCACTGCTGTCATGGTGGCCGGATATTGTTGGCCCGGATTATGAAGAAGCCACATTTCCCGAATCCATTCACTGGCCTAAACGTCATGATCAG
>CAZOCA010000186.1:419-4496 GCA_964578105.1 uncultured Pararhizobium sp. | reverse complement strand
GCGCGGGGCCGATGCGACAACGGCAACTCTGACAGTCCGGGTGCTACCTTCTCAGGCTCTGTTTTTTCAGCACGAGGTCCCTCAGGTTCTTGAACGCATCAACCAGTTTCTTGGATATCAGGCCATTGGCCGTGTTCGGATCGTCCAGGGCAAAATTACCCGACCGGATAATAAACAACAGCCTCCACCCCGACCTTTGACCGATATGGAAAGCGCGGAATTGGATGCCCGTTTGACGGATATTTCGGAATCAGAACTCCAATTGTCACTCAAACGCCTTGGTGCAGCAATTCTGGGAGACCAAAAGGGCAAATAGATTGCGGTGCGGACTGTGCTCGGCAGACATTGTTTTCATAACGAAAATTTCATTTGCCTTTCTTTTGCCCCTTGTGTCACCACACGATGATAGCAAGGCATTGTTTGCCAATAATTTTCGTTCGAAGGAGACGCCCCAATGATTTCCCGCAGACTTATGTTGAAACACAGTGCCGGTCTGTTGGCCGCTGGCGGTTTGACCCCGGTTCTTGGCAGCTCTGCCTTCGCTCAGTCATCTTCAGTAGATGTGGAAGAGCTGATGGTTGCCGGACCCATGGGCGAAAAGACCCTGGGTGAAGCCAACGCAGCAGTGACTGTTATTGAATATGCCAGCATGACATGCGGCCATTGTGCCAATTTCCACAACAACACATACAAGCCCTTCAAAGAGAAGTATGTGGATAGTGGGCAGGTTCTGTTTATTTTCCGCGAGTTCCCGCTTGATCCGGTTGCCATGGCTGTCGCCATGTTGGCGCGCTGCGCGCCAGAGGGCACCTATTTTGAGGTTGTCGATGCTTTCTTCGAACGCCAGCGCGAATGGGCCGGAGCGGAGAATGTGGTCGCAGAATTGCAAAAAATGGCGCTTCAGCTAGGTTTTACACAGGAGACCTTCAAGGAATGCTTGACTAATCAAGAGGTTCTTGACGGTGTAAATTGGGTAAGAAAACGGGCTGCTGAAGAGTTTCAGGTTGCATCAACACCAACCTTCTTCATCAACGGCGACCGCCAGACAGGGTCTTTGACGATTGAACAAATGGACGCGGTCATCGAGCCATTGCTCTAAAGCCTGCTCATATTTGCTGCGCGCGGGGCAGGGCCTCGCGCGTCCGAATTCCGTATGGCCTGTCTATAAGAAACCCGCCTACAGAAAATTACTGAACATCTTTACTCCCATAAATGTGAGTGCAGAGATATGATGTTCAACAAGCTCAGAATTCTGGGCTTTAAATCCTTCGTAGATCCAATTGAATTTTTCATCAAGGATGGCCAGACCGGCATTGTCGGGCCAAACGGCTGTGGCAAATCCAATTTGGTTGAAGCCTTGCGCTGGGTCATGGGTGAAAGCTCATATAAAAATATGCGTGCGTCCGGAATGGACGATGTCATCTTTTCCGGTTCTCTCAACCGCCCATCCCGTAACACTGCAGAAGTCACACTGTTTGTCGATAATTCGGACCGCACTGCGCCAGCAGCGTTTAATGATGCCGATATTCTGGAAGTCACGCGCCGTATTGAGCGCGAGGCAGGGTCTGCTTACAAAATCAATGGCAAGGATGTGCGTGCACGTGATGTGCAATTGCTGTTTGCTGACGCATCCACCGGTTCACGCTCGCCGGCACTGGTTCGGCAAGGGCAGATTGGGGAGTTGATCAGCGCCAAGCCGACAGCCCGCCGTGCTATTCTGGAAGAGGCGGCTGGCATTTCTGGCCTTTATTCGCGCCGTCACGAAGCAGAACTGCGCCTCAGGGCGGCAGAAACCAATCTCGACCGGCTTGAAGATGTTTTGACACAAATTCAAACTCAGTTGGATGGGTTGAAGCGACAATCCCGGCAGGCCAGTCGCTATAAAAACATTTCTGGCGATATTCGCAAAGCAGAGGCAACTCTGTTTTACCTGCAGTGGCTTGAAGCAAAGAAAACCCTCGAAACAACCGGCGAGGCGCTCAAAACAGTCACCCTGGATATGGGCAGCCGAACACAGGCGCAGGCTGCAGCAGCCAGGAACGAGGCCGTCTTACGCGATCAGATGCCAAAATTGCTGGAGGCTGAGGCGAAAGCAGGTGCCGCTTTGCAAACCATGAATGTGGCGCGCAACGCTCTGGAAGCGGAAGAAACACGGTCAAAAAACCGCCAGACAGAACTTGCCGCCCGAATTGAGCAATTGCGCCATGACCTTGGTCGCGAACAGCAGCTCACCAAAGACAATGACGAGAATCTGGCCAAACTTGCTGAAGAAGAAGCGGCGCTTCAGACCGCGACGGATCAACAGTCCAGCCAGGTCGAAACGCTGAAAACTGATCTCGAATCCAGAGAGACAGCCCTTCAGGCACTGGAACAGGAACTGGCGGAGCTTAATCGTTTGCAGGCAGCCAATTTGGCTGAACGCAATCAACTGCAGCGCGTTGTGTCAGAGGGCGAGCGATCTGTCTCGCAGCACAAGGCGCAGAAGCACTCGGTTGCCAAGGAACTGGAGCAGATAGAAGCTCAACTGGGGTCAGACACGGTTCTGGCAGATTTGCAGAAGCGCGTTGCTGACAGGCTGCAAGATGTTGGTGACATGGAGGCCGCTTTGGAAGAGGCGGAAACTGTTCTGCGCAATCTGCGTCAGCAGGATGCAGAGGCGCGCAAGCCGCTGCGCCAGGCAGAACAGGATTTACGGGCTCTGCAAACCGAAGCAAAAACCCTTGCCCGCGTTCTGCAGGTTGATGAAGCCGATTTATGGCCGCCATTGGTTGACGCGCTGACGGTTGAGCCCGGCTTGGAAACAGCCCTTGGTGCTGCCCTCGGCGACGATATTGACGTGCCCATCGACGCCAATGCACCAACGCATTGGCGAGCACTTGATGGCGGTGGTGATGCCGTGCCCGATGCCGACTTGCCGGACGGCGCAGTTTCCCTTTTGCAATTCATCAAGGCGCCCAAGCTGTTGCATCGCAGACTTAGTCAAATTGGTCTGGTCAGCAAGGAAACGGGACAGAACCTTCAAATGCAGCTGAAACCAGGGCAAAGGCTGGTTTCCCGCGAAGGTGATCTGTGGCGCTGGGATGGGTTTGTCATGGCCAGTGAAGCCCCATCCGCTGCTGCGCTGCGGCTTGAGAACAAGAACCGCCTTGCAGAACTGGAAGCTGGCGCGGAGGACGCAGAACGTATTGTCGCAAGCTTGAACACGACCTGGCAGGATGTTGTTGCGCAACTGCGCCACGCAGAAGAGACGGAACAGTCTTTGCGCCAGAAGCTGAGGCAAGTAAGGCAGGCGCAATCTCAGGCTCAGGAAGATCTGATCAAGGCAGAGCAACAGCGCGGCCGCATTTCCAATCGCAAGGCTGCATTGGAAGAAGCTCAAAAACGCCTTGAAGCGACGATTCTAGAAGCTCAGACCCAGTTGGATGAAGCCAGCCAGCAATTGCAGGCATTGCCCACCCCGACGACGCAGGAGGGACCGATTGGGGAACTGCGTGTGAAAATCGCCGAAGCGCGCAGCATCGCTGCAGAGGCGCGCGCAGCGTTACAGGGCCAGGAGCGCGAGGCGGCCTTACGAGGGCAACGATTGACGGCAATTGTAAACGAGCGCACCAACTGGCAACGCCGACTGTCCGACGCACAAAAGCAAATTGCGAGCCTGCAAGAACGTCTGGATGAACACATTCGCGAAAAGACTACGCTGGATGAGGCACCGGACACATTTTTGCACCGCCGCCAATCCCTCCTGACCCAAATTGAAAAGGCAGAGACCACAAGGGCGCAAACTGCAGATGCGCGCGCTGTGGGTGAGAATGAGCTGCGCGAAGCTGATCGCCTGGCCAAGGAAGCCCTGGCAGCATTAAGTCAGGCTCGGGAAGCTCAGGTGCGTGCAGAAGAACGCAGTGAATCTGCAAAGCAGCGTCTTGCCGACATTGAGGCGCGTATTGACGATGTCATCGAGTGCAAACCCTCACAATTGAGAGAGAAAACCGGCATTGCAGCCGATGCGGTTCTTCCAGATGCTGATTCGATTGATAAACGGCTGGAGCGCCTGAAAACGGAACGGGAGCGCCTTGGCGG
>CAZOCA010000186.1:0-409 GCA_964578105.1 uncultured Pararhizobium sp. | reverse complement strand
CGGCGTGAATTTGCGCGCCGAGGAAGAAGCAACCGAGGTTGGAGCCCAATTAGAGGGCCTGATTGCAGAACGGGACGATCTGATAGAAGCCATTCGTCGCTTGCGCTTGGGGATTCAGAGCCTGAACAGGGAAGGGCGCGAACGCTTGCTGGCTGCATTTGAAGTTGTGAATGGTCATTTCCAGCATTTGTTCTCACACCTGTTTGGAGGCGGTCAGGCCGAGCTAAAGCTGACCGAATCTGATGATCCACTGCAGGCAGGACTGGAAATCATTGCCCGTCCGCCCGGCAAGAAGCCTCAGACCATGACGCTGCTGTCTGGAGGGGAGCAGGCGCTGACGGCCATGTCGCTCATCTTCGCGGTGTTTTTGACCAACCCGGCACCGATATGCGTATTGGATGAAGTGGAT
>CAZOCA010000185.1:0-6479 GCA_964578105.1 uncultured Pararhizobium sp. | reverse complement strand
CTGAAGAAGCAGGCCAAGATCAGAATGGCAGGCATGAAAGGCTACAAGCTTTCCAAGGGCGGCTCATTTTTGTGCCACCCCAGCTATTGCTACCGCTATCGGATAGCCGCCCGCTCCGGCACATCGCCTGACAGTACGACAACCCATATCGGTTTCCGGGTGGTTTGGCCGGAAACCAATAGCGATTAAGCAGCAGGCTGGCCGATGAGATCAACCAGATCATCCACCAGCTTGTTGACCTGAACAGGATCGTCGGATTCAGCCATGACGCGAATAACAGGCTCCGTGCCTGAAGGCCTGATCAGCAGACGCCCGCTATTGCCCAACATCGCCTCTGCATCCAGAATTGCACCTTTGACATCTGCTCTGTCCAAAGGTGATTTTCCGGAGAACCGAACATTTTTGAGCAATTGTGGTACAGGCTCAAACCGGTTGCAGACATCACTAACCGGTTTCCCCTCCTGCTTCACAACAGCCAGAATCTGCAATGCTGCAATCAGCCCGTCACCTGTGGTGGTGTAGTCAGACAACACAAGATGGCCCGATTGTTCACCGCCGACATTATAGCCGTGAGCACGCATATGTTCGACCACATAGCGGTCACCAACATTCGTGCGTGCCAATGTCAGATCCTGACTTGCCAAAAATCGCTCAAGGCCAAGATTGGACATGACAGTGGCCACAATACCGGGTGCTGAGAGGCGATCCTGCTGCTTCCAGGATTGCGCCACGACAGCCATCAACTGGTCGCCGTCAATAATATTGCCCTTTTCATCCACCATCAGAACGCGGTCAGCATCACCATCAAGGGCAATGCCCACATCAGCGCGGACTTCACGTACCTTGTCGACCAGTTGTTGCGGTGCAGTTGAGCCACAGCCCCGATTAATGTTGAACCCATCCGGCTCCACACCAATGCGCACCACGTCAGCGCCCAACTCCCACAACGCCTCAGGTGCCGCCTTGTAGGCCGCACCATTCGCGCCATCGACAACAATGCGCAGACCTTCCAGCGTCATGCTGCGTGGCAGGGTCCGCTTTGCGGTTTCAATGTAGCGATCCAGAACACCATCCACACGCTTGGCGCGGCCAAGTGCATCTGGTTTTGCAAGATTTCCGGACAAATCAGCATCAAGCAAAGCTTCGATTTCCTGCTCTTTTTCATCAGAAAGCTTGTAGCCATCGGGTCCAAACAGCTTGATCCCATTGTCATGATACGGGTTGTGACTGGCAGAAATCATGACCCCGATATCAGCACGCAGGGACCGTGTCAGCATAGCCACGGCCGGTGTTGGCACCGGACCGGTCAAAAACACATCCATGCCAACCGACGTAAAGCCGGCCACCAATGCGGTTTCAATCATGTAACCGGACAATCGCGTATCCTTGCCGATAACGACCCGGTGACGATGATTGCCTCTCATGAAGGTCAATCCGGCAGCCATGCCGGCCTTCAAGGCAATATCAGGTGTCATCGGAAATTGATTCGACTTGCCACGAATTCCATCCGTGCCAAAATAACGTCGGCCCATGCTCTTATTCCCCACATTCATGTCAGGTCTGGTGTTTTAAACCGATTGCCTCAAGAAAGACTAAACAGGCCGTGCCTGATCAGCGTCTGGTGGCGGACAATAACGGTTTAAAGCGGAAGTTGGCAGACACAATTCATTGCAAATCAATACGCCGGCATCAAAGCAAGGCTATGCGTTCCAGCAATAATTTGTAAAACGCATCCGCATCTACGTCGCGCACATAGGTCACATTCGGCTCTTTACCAGAAACCCGCCACCAGTCTGCAACGGTCATTCCCAACGTAAGCTGTGACTCCGTCTCCACCTCGACATTGATAAAGCGAGAGCCGTAAATGTCCGGCTGCAGGAGATAAGCAATTACGTTGGGATCATGCAAGGGTCCACCATCCGTGCCGTATTTGTCTTCATCAAAACGTTCAAAAAACTCCAGCCATCCGGCACAAGCATCACCAACACGACTGTTCAGCGCACGAAACGACGCAATCCGCGCCGTACTGGTGAGGGCCTGATGGGTGCAATCCAACGGAAACATGGTGATCGGAATGCCACTTTCAAAAACGATTTTCGCGGCGTCCGGATCAACAAAAATATTGAACTCCGCCGCTGGCGTAATGTTGCCACCCGCAAAAAAGCCTCCCCCCATCATAACCAGTTCCTGAATGCGCGGGGCAATTCGCGGCTCTTTTTGCAATGCCAGTGCCAAATTGGTCAAGGGACCAAGCGAACACAATGTGACGCTGTTCTCTGGTCGGTTCAGCACGGTTTCAATCAGAAAATCCACGCCGTGCTGGCTCTGCAATTCCATACTCGGTTCTGGAAGAACAGCCCCATCCAATCCGGTCGATCCATGGACATGCTCTGCAGTGACCAACGCTCTTTTCAACGGCTGATTGGCACCGGCATATACAGAAACATCTGTCCGACCAGCCAATTCACAGACGACGCGGATGTTGCGGGTGGTCAGATCAAGCGGCACATTCCCGGCAACACCGATGAAACCCAAAACCTCAAGCTCAGGGCTGGCAAGCGCAAGTAAGATGGCCAGAGCATCATCCTGCCCAGGATCAGTATCGACAATAATGGAACGTGCAGCTGATGTCATGATGCCCCTCATAAAATCTGATTGCGCCCAACTTGCCAGTTTTTCGACGACCAAACAGACGCTATGCTAAGGTCTGTATATCAATACCACTTTGCATGGACATATGGAATCAGGCTTATGACCCCATGAAAACCATTGCTGCCCTCATCTTTCCCGAATTCGAACTTCTGGACCTTTTTGGACCATTGGAAATGTTTGGCATGCTCGACAAACATTTCCAGATAAAACTCATAGCGGAAACCGCAGGTCCGATTGCCAGTAAACAGGGCCCCCGGTCAGTGGTCGATACGGTCATATCCGACAATCCCGCATTTGACATTTTACTCATTCCAGGCGGACCAGGAACGCGAACGCAGGTTAACAATGATCCTCTGCTGCAATGGCTGCGAACAGCAGCTGAAAGGTCAGAGCTTGTCTTGAGTGTGTGCACTGGCAGCGCTGTTCTTGCGCGATCAGGGTCTCTGGACGGCAAGCGTGCAACCAGCAACAAGTCTGCCTTCAAATGGGTCCAGAGCCAGGGGCCCAATGTCCTGTGGCACAAGCAGGCCAGATGGGTAGAAGATGATCGTTTCATCACCTCATCCGGTGTGTCTGCAGGTATGGATATGAGCCTTGCTGTCATTGAAAAAATACATGGAAAAGAGCTGGCGCTGAAAGTGGCCGGATGGGCTGAATATGACTGGCATCAAAACCCGGAATGGGATCCTTTTGCCAAGCTGAACGGGCTGGTCTGAGCAAACTGTACGCCAGAGTTTGAAGCCAATTGAAAAATTAAAATGAGCCCGGTTCCTGGACAAACAAAAACCCGGCACAAAGGCCGGGTTTTTCAGAAATCGCATTGCCTATGAAGACGCTTTCAAGTCCACCGAAACTGGTGATGCAAGATGGCGTCAGCTTCCGAACTTGACCTTCAGCGCAGCTTCAATGCTATGAGCATCAAACGGATCACCTGAAACATCAAGACCTCCGTCCGAGGTATAATCAATTGCGCCGATACGCGCATAACGATATCTGGCACCCAGCGACACAGTATCAGTCACGCTGAAATCAAGTCCCGCGAAAGCCTGGGCTGCAAATCCCCAATTACCATCATCGACACTGTCTGTACCAATTATAACAAAATCAAAATTAGCATGAGCTGCACCTGCGCCAACCCCGACATACGGGCGCCAGCGATCATATTGATGGCCAATTATAACATTTCCCATAAGGGTCAGAACACCAACATCGCCTCTTGCGTCAAGGGTAGTTCCAAAGGCCGAGAGTGAATCAATATCATTCTGAAAATAGCTTACTTCTGCCTCAATGCCTATCACGCTGTTGAAATCATAACCGAAGGCACCACCAATGCGATAACCATCTTCGACATGAGATTCAGCATCAGTTCCAGCATCGCCCTTAACATCTCCCAACATCACGTAGCCGGCATGAAGGCTGGCATAAAATCCTGCCGGTGGAAGCGGGACTGGCTCCATTGGCTCAACATATCCCATCTCAGGTAAATCTGCAGCTACGGCAAAACCACCTGACAATAGAAACGCTGCCCCCAGAAAAGTCATCTTTCTAAAAAACATTCTTGTCATCCCCTGTTCAACAATACTCTGTCGAAAACCTGCAGTCCCCAAACCGCTAAATCTGAAATTACAAATTTGTGATTCTAGTGCAGTCAAATACGACCTTTGAAAATCACAGTTGCATGAATGAATTTTGCCACCAAATTGTATGACACTCTGAAATTTTCATAAATTTTGACTGTGCTTATTATGCAACTATAAATTTTGGAAAAATGAAGCCACCGACTAACTAAATAAAACTTGGTTCTGCTTCAGAAACCCCGGAATCGGAGGGGGAAGTTTAGCGTATGCGGGCATTCACGCCTGAATGCGCAACATCAACCCCATGTACAAGGACCCTTTCCGCCTTGGAAACAAACAGGACGGACATCTGATGCCCACAGACCGTCTGGTAAAACTACAGCCTGTCGCGGCAACAACTGGACAAACAAAAACCCGGCACAAAGGCCGGGTTTAAAGGGTTCAGAACCCATATTGCTTATAAAGACGCTTTCAAACTCACCAAATCTGGTGATGCAAGACAGTGTCAGCCGCCAAACTTGACCTTCACCGCAGCTTCAATGCTGTGAGTACCAAAGGAATCAATGGAAACAGGATCATTTGCTTCATCTGTATAATCAGTAGAGCCTATGTGCACATAGCGATATCTGGCACCCAGCGACACAGTATCAGTCACGCTGAAATCAAGCCCCGCAAAGGCCTGAGCTGCAAATGCCCAATCGCTGTCATCGACATTATCCAATCCGTTTACAACAACATCAAGATCAACATGGGCCGCACCAGCGCCAACACCAACATATGGGCGCCAGCGATCATACTGATGACCAACAATCACATTACCCATAAGAGTGATAGTCTGGCCATCGCCGCTTGTCTGAAAGGTTGTTCCCGCCCCAGTAATAGAATCGACACCCAACTCAGAGAAAGAGGCTTCTGCCTCAAGCGAGAGCATGCTGTTGAAATCATATCCAAGGGCTCCACCAAAGCGATAACCATCTTCAACATCAACTTCAATATTTACCGAGGGGCCCGGAACAATCTCCCCGTCCACATCGCCCGGCATCACGTAGCCAGCGTGAAGACTGGCGTAAAAACCAGATGGAGGAAGCGGTGCTGGCTCCATTGGCTCAACATAACCCATCTCAGGTAAATCTGCAGCCATTGCCAATCCACCTGACAACAACAGAGCCGATCCCACAAAACTCAGTTTTCTAAAAAACATTCTTGTCATTCCTTGTTCAATATTTTTGCGAACTCGCAGTCCTCAAACTGCGCAATCTGAAATGATACGGTTCCGAATTTGGCGCAGCCCAAAGCCACTCTCACAACAATATATTCGACTCTTGATTGCATGATTCAGTCTAACAACCAAACACTTAATGTTTTGAAGTTCCGTTAAATTTTGATTGTGTTCATTGTGCAACTACACATGTTTGGAAAAATGGACGCACCGGCTAAATGAATAGAATTGAGTGCAATCTTGAACACCCTGAACCGAAAAGAGACTGTTCAGCGCATGCTCGCATTCACTCCCAAATGTGCGACATCAAACCTTTGTATAGCTAGCTTTTCCGCCTTGACTGCGCGTCTGGCAGACATCTGATGCCAACAGAAGGTCTGGCAAAAATTCTTCAATTAGCATTCACCGTGGATTTGAAACTATAAATGTGTCTTTGTCAGGGTCGTGAGCAATGGCGCAGGAAATCATCCAATTTTTCAAGTCACTGAGACCGCACCCAGCTCAAAACACGCTCATCCCCGAAGGGCACAGTGTAGAAGACGCTAATTTCAAACCCTAATCGTTCCAGATCACAGCCTGTTGTGGCAATAGCTGGACAAACAAAAACCCGGCACAAAGGCCGGGTTTTCAGGGTTCAGAACCCATATTGCTTATGAAGATACTTTCGAGCCCACCAAATCTGGTGATGCAAGACAGTGTCAGCCGCCGAATTTAACCTTCAGCACCGCTTCAACGCGGTGATTACCAAAAGAGTCAACGGAAACAGGATCATCGCCGTCATCTGTATAATCGGTTGAGCCGACATGCAAGTAACGATACCTGGCACCCAGAGACACGGCATCAGTCAGGCTATAATCAACACCGACAAAAGCCTGGGCTGCAAATGCCCAATCATTATCGTCAAGGTCATCTGGCAAAGCAGTTCCAGAAACATCAAGAGCAACATGCGCAGGACCGACACCAGCACCAAGATATGGGCGCCAACGATCATAATGATTTCCGATGATCACATTTCCCATAAGGGTCAGGAC
>CAZOCA010000184.1:0-6496 GCA_964578105.1 uncultured Pararhizobium sp. | reverse complement strand
CTCCAACACGCCATCCAGTCAAGATGACGGGATCGCCAGCCTTGTAGCGGCTGTCTGAGGATTGCGACACAACACCGGCAAAATCGATGCCCGGCACATGTGGAAACGTCCTCACCAGCCCGCCTTTGCCGGTAATACAAAGGCCATCCTTGTAGTTGAGGGTGGAGTAAGCCACATCGACGACCACGTCTCCATCGGGCAAACGACTGTCATCCAAGGTTTGGATGGTTTGCGTGACGGTTCCCGCCTCGTCCTTATCAACAACCAAAGCTGTAAAACTCATTTGCGTCCCCATTTCCCGGAAATAATTTTTCTTTGCGCGACAAATTGACAGGATTTGACGCGTACAAGAAGTGATACTTTAGGCGTTGCCAATCAGGATACCTGTTGCAAACACCAACGCCCCGCCCAAAACAACCTGAAAAGCTGCCCGAAAAAAGGGCGTATCCATGTATTTTTTCTGAATCCACGCAATTGCCCACAACTCGATGAACACAATTGCAAAAGCGATGTTGGTTGCTATCCAGAAATCTGGAATGAGGTAGGGCAATGCATGTCCCAAACCACCAAGCGTGGTCATGATTCCCGATGCAAACCCGCGTTTGATTGGTGACCCCCTGCCCGATATCTGGCCATCATCAGAGGCGGCCTCCGTGAACCCCATGGAAATTCCGGCACCAATGGATGCAGCAAGCCCCACGAGAAATGTGGTCCAGGTATCCTGCGTCGCAAACGCGGTCGCGAAAATCGGTGCCAATGTGGAGACCGAGCCATCCATCAGTCCGGCAAGGCCCGGCTGCACCCATGTCAGCACAAATTTGCGATAGGATTCCTTGTCTTCTTGCTCCAAAGCATCCACATCCAGATGCTCTTCCTGAAGCTCACCGGCTTTCACCAAATGACCCGCTTCAGCTTGTGCCAGATCGCCTAGCAGCTTTCTGGTGTTGGCATCGGTTACCCGTTTGGCCGCACGCAGATAAAAATCCCGTGCTGTGTCTTCCATATTGGCAACTTCATTGCGAATCCGATCAATGCCAAGATTTTCAATGAGCCAAGTGGGTTTGCGTGCGTAATAGCCTGCTACATGTTCCCGTCGTATCAAAGGAATCTGGTTGCCAAATCGCTCCTTGTGCAAATCGATAAGCCGTTGCCGGTGCAAATTTTCTTCTTCGGCCATACCGTCCAGAAGCGCAGCACTTGCCGGAAAGGTCTCACGAACCGATTGCGCATAAGTCTGATAAATTCGCGCATCATCTTCTTCCGCCGAAATGGCCAGCGCCAGTATTTCCTGTTCGGACAAATCCAGAAAACGCCGCGCATTTGAAAATCGACTGAGCATTACGGTCACCTTTTGCTGTTAGGCCAAAGCCTGTAGAAAGCCGGGCTTTCCAATTGAAAATACAATATGCATTGCAGAAACGCCCTGACAATTACACGGCAGAATCAAGGGTTAGGGAAAGCCAGAATATATTGACCTGCTACGAACCTCGACTGAAGATCAATTTCTTAAGCAGAAACCAACATAGAAAGAACACCAAATGGCATCAATCGGCTTTATTGGTCTTGGCAATATGGGACTGCCCATGGCGTCGAATCTTCAGAAGGCAGGATACAAGGTCTCCGGTTATGATGTCGTTGACACAGCTCAAGAGACCGCGCGATCAAGCGGCCTTGCACTGGCAACAAGCAACGCAGATGCGGCCTTGAGCGCCGATGCGGTCATTATGATGCTGCCCAATGGGGCAATAGCCATCAACGTTGCAAAAGAAATCCTGTCCAAAATGACACCTGGCAGCCTGCTGATCGATTGCTCGACAATTGATGTCGCTTCGGCGCATGAGGTACACAGGCTGGCAACAGAGGCCGGCATCCTGTGTCTGGACGCGCCCGTCTCTGGCGGTGTGGGTGGTGCGGCAGCTGGAAGCCTGACCTTCATGGTTGGTGGCACAGCCGAAGCGTTTGCGAAGGGCGGGCCGTTGTTTGATGTGATGGGTCAAAAAGCCGTTCATTGTGGCGATGGCGGTACAGGACAGGCCGCGAAGATCTGCAACAATATGTTGCTTGGCATCTCCATGATCGGCACTTGCGAAGCTTTTGCACTGGCGGAAAAGCTGGGACTGTCGCAATCGGCCCTGTTTGATGTTGTATCCACGTCGTCTGGTTCGTGCTGGTCAGTCAACACCTATTGCCCGGTCCCCGGCATTGGTCCGAAGAGCCCTGCCGACAATGGGTACAAGCCCGGATTTGCAGCAGCCCTGATGCTGAAGGACCTCGGCCTTGCACAACAGGCGGCCAACGACACAGATGCTGCAACACCACTTGGAAGCCATGCAAAAAACCTCTATCAGCAGATGGTGGATGCGGGATTGGGCGAGACAGATTTTTCCGGCATGATTGAGTTTCTGACAGATGCGAAGGACGACACAATATGAGCGACCTTGTTTTAGTGGACATACAGGGCCGGGTTGCAATTCTGACCCTCAACCGGCCCGAGGCTCTGAACGCCCTTAACACCGACCTGTTGGCTCAACTCAACGCGCATACCGAAGAATTATCACGCAATCCGGACATAGGCTGCCTGATTATCACAGGCTCTGAAAAAGCCTTTGCCGCCGGTGCAGACGTCAAGGAAATGGCTGATAAATCACAGATCGACATGCTGATGAGCGACTTTTTTGGGCGCTACAATTCCCTGTCAGGAGCGCGCCTGCCGGTCATTGCCGCAGTCAATGGATTTGCGCTGGGCGGTGGCTGCGAACTGGCAATGATGTGCGACATGATTTTTGCCGCAGATACGGCCAAATTCGGTCAGCCGGAAATCAAGCTTGGCATCATGCCCGGCATGGGCGGTACGCAGCGCATGGCGCATGCGGTCGGCAAGGCCAAAGCGATGGATATGATTCTCACCGGGCGTATGATGGATGCCGAAGAAGCAGAGCGTTGCGGCCTCGTAGCGCGGGTCATGCCGGCAGCAGATCTGATGGGCGAAACCATGAAAGCTGCCAAGACCATCGCCAGCTATTCCAGACCATCCCTCGTCACAGCCAAAGAAGCGGTCAACCGCGCCTTCGAGACAACGCTGACCGAAGGATTGCACTACGAACAGCGCGTCTTCTATGCCCTGTTCGCAACAGAAGATCAGAAAGAAGGCATGGCCGCCTTTGCCGAAAAGCGGAAGCCCGACTTCAAACACAAATAGGACGACCTGCCAGTATCCAAACTCTGGAAAAATGCGTTAGCTGCGCAGTCTTTTGTTCTCCGGGTCCCACAAGGGCTGATCTTCCTGCACAACAGCCTTGAAGCGCTTGCCAAAGATCTCCGCCTCAATTTTGGTACCCGCCACGGCCAGATCCACGCGCAACATGCCAAGGGCTATGGATTTATCAATCCGATGCCCCCAGCCACCAGAGGTGATCTCTCCGACAATTTCATCACCCAGCCAAAGCGTTGACATATAAGGCGCATCACAATCATCGGCTTCAATAATCAAAGTCACAAAACACTTCGAAACACCCTTTTGCCTTTGTGCCTCCAAGGCCGCCTTGCCGATAAAATCCGGTTTGTCCCATTTGATAAACCGCGCCATGCCGCCTTCCAGCAGTGTGTAATCGGTCGACAGATCGGTCTTCCAGGCGCGGTATCCCTTTTCCAGCCGCAATGAGTTGAGTGCAAACATACCAAACGGTTTGAGACCATGAGATTGCCCTGCGATCATGAGCGCGTCGAAAATCGCAGCTGTATCATCAACCTTGCTGTGAATTTCCCACCCCAGTTCACCAGCAAATGAGACGCGCACCAACTGGCAGTGTCGATCAGCAATCTGCGTCGTCTGATGAGACAACCAGGAAAGCTTCAGATCCGCATCGCACAATTCATCCAAAATGGCCCGCGCGTTTGGACCGGTCAGCACCTGACACGAATACGCGTCGCTCACATCCTGTATCTCAATGTCCGCCCCATCAGGAAGGTGGCGCTGAAGCCACTCAAAATCATGTTGTTGGGCAGGTGCAGCAGTCGTCAGGAAGAAGAAATCCTGATCCAGCGCCATAAGCGACATTTCTGTCAGAATGCGCCCATCTCGGTCAGCAAAATAAGCCAATCCCATACGCCCCGGCTTCGGCGCAAGACTGGTGATGAGACTGTTCAGCCAGTCTCGCGCCCCTGCCCCGCTGAGCCGGTATCTGGAAAAGCCTGGCAAATCCAGAATACCTGCGTGGTCGCGAACAGCCAGACACTCCTCACGCACACGCGCAAACCATGGGCCGTTTCGATCCCAACGCAGTGTACCTGTTTCCGATACATCATCGCCATCGTGAGCAAACCAGTCGGCACGTTCCCAGCCATTATAAGGACCGAACTGGGCTCCCAAATCAGCGATTTTCTGATGCACCGGAGATAGTTTCTTGCCCCGCCCCGCAGGCCACTGGTGGTGGGGGAAATGCATTGCATATTCATGGCCGTAGACTTCCATCCCCTTGGCAATGCAATAATCCTGATCAGCAAAAGCGGTGAAACGGCGTGGATCGACTGCCCACATATCCCATTCTGTCTGCCCTTCGGTAATCCATTCAGCAAGAACCTTGCCCGCGCCGCCAGCCTGGCAGATGCCGAATGTAAACACACAGGCTTCGAATGCATTGGGAACACCAGGCATTGGGCCAATCAGGGGATTTCCATCGGGCGTGTAAGGAATGGGTCCATTGATGACTTTGGAAAGGCCAGCCGTCTGCAGTATGGGCACACGTTCGGCAGCGTCTTCCAGATACCATTCCAGACGATCCAGATCATCCGGGAAAAGTTGAAACGAGAAATCTTCAGGCATTGGATCATCCGAACTGATCCAATGCGCGCGGCAATTGCGTTCATACGGACCAAGGTTCAGCCCGTACTTCTCCTGTCTCAGATAGTAGGAACTGTCTACATCGCGCAGCAGCGGCAGCTTTGCGCCAGCTTCACGGGACCAGGCCTCAATTTCCGGAACATCATCAAACAACAGATATTGATGGCTCATCACCATCATCGGCACATCACGACCAAAGAATTTGCCAACTTCGCGCGCGTAATACCCGGCGGCATTGACCACATAGTCACAGCGGATCTCGCCCTGATCGGTCTCGACAATCCACTCATCCTTGTCACGGCGCGCACCTGTCACCGGACAGAACCGGATAATTTTGGCGCCCATATCGCGCGCGCCCTTTGCCAACGCCTGGGTCAATTGCGCTGGATCGATATCGCCATCAAAGGGATCGTAAAGGGCGCCCTGCAAATCATGGGTCTCTATAAACGGATATCGCGCCTTGATGTCGTCAACACTCATCATATCGATATCCATGCCCTGATACCGTCCCATACCAGCGACACGCTCAAACTCCTGCATCCGCTCGGCAGAATGGCCAAGGCGCACAGAGCCGGAGACATGATAATTCATCGGATAGTCCACTTCGGCGCCCAAACGCCGATATAACTCTGTGGAATACCTCTGCATATTCATGATCGCCCAAGACGGCGAAAACGTAGGAATGTTGCCTGCTGCATGCCAGGTTGACCCGGCTGTCAGCTCGTTTTTTTCCAGCAACACACAATCGGTCCAGCCAAGTTTTGCCAAATGATAGAGTGCAGATGCGCCAACGACGCCTCCGCCAATGATCACAACACGTGCATTTGTGGGCAATTCAGCCATTTCGACCTCCTGGAAAGCTGGGAATTCAGTGTTGTTTCAATGGGACCGGAATGCAATTCCAGAGAAACAGGTTTATTAATCGAAAAAATCGATTAGGCTGAATTCTGCCATTCTTGCGCCGGGAACAATCGCTTGGACATTCAGCTACTCGAGACTTTCACCGATCTGATGGAGACCAAGAGCTTCAACCAGACCGCAGAGCGGCTGGGCATCACCCAATCCACAGTCTCACACCGCATTCGCACGCTGGAAACATTGTTGGACAAGCGCCTGTTCAACCGCAGCCGGGCCGGCACGCATCCCACGATTGCCGGCAATCGGTTTCTGGAACACGCAAGAGCGCTCAATCTGGAATGGCGTGAGGCCGTGCGCCATGTGTCCACGGCCCGCGCTTTCGACCGCGTTATCCGGCTGGGAATGCATCACGATATTGCAAGCGGTCAGGCTGGTACGACCATACAGCAGTTGCGCGCGCAGTTTACACAAACATCATTCTTTCTCGGCGTCGATTTTTCCGCCAAAATCGTCGCAGATCTAATGGATGGAAATCTCGATTTCGGCCTGATTTTGACACCGCACTACTCCCCTGATCTTCACATCATGCCTTTGGGTGATCTTAACTATCAAATGATCAGCAATGCAGCATTCAATCTGGATCAGGTTTCAGCGGAGCATTACATCTTCCCGGATGTGTCTCCAGTGTTTGCTCAAACCCACAAACAGCTCCTGCCGCAGCTCACCGACACACAAGTGTCCTGTGGACCATCGCCCGCCATTGCCACGCTTCTGCAAACCCTATCTGCAACATCATAT
>CAZOCA010000183.1:0-6500 GCA_964578105.1 uncultured Pararhizobium sp. | reverse complement strand
GCAACTGGTGGCAGACCAATGGCAACAGGCAACAGCAGAATAATGCCCATCAAAGGCCCAAGGCCAGGCAAAGCTCCAACCAGAAGCCCAAACAGAACGCCCAACAGGGTCAGGCCCAGCGCCAGCGGCGTCATGAACAGACCAAATCCGGAGATGAGAGAGTCAACCAACATGGTCTAAGTCACCACGGTATGTTGAGGCCATATATGCCACCGGGCAACACGACCTTTAAATGGGCCTCAAAAAAGTAAGCCAGTGTGAAAGCAATGAGGATTGCTGTTACAAATATGCGCACAGATGGGCGTGCACCACAGACCAAAAGCAATGCGATAATCATGGGGGTTGTGGTCAGATGATATCCCAGAACACCCAGAAGCCCCAGATAAAGCGCAAAAACGCCCAGCAGAGCCAAGGGCCGATAAGCCTGTTCAATCGTCAGGCCATCGGCATCAGTGTCAGCAGAAGATCCCTTGAACCAACTCACCGCAGCTTGAAGTATCAATAACAAGCCAATGAGAATGGCAATTGCACGCGGATACGCCGCTGCGTTGTCATAGGGACCGCCGGTTGCGATCCCCTGCTCTGTCATCGATGTATGAATCTGCTGAAAAACCACCGCAATGATGATGGCGAAGAACACGATCACCAGCCAGTTCACCTGCTTTTTGCCCAACATTGCGGTTGCTATCCTTTAACGCAGTTTCTTCAGTTCTTCTTCTTCCCAAGCCAATGCATTGCTCATTGCGCCCAGTTGCCCGGCAACAGGACCCACGATCTCTTCATATTTGGTGTGGTCCCAATCCAGCGGCACAAAACCCACGCGTGAAATCTGTTCTTTCACATCATCCCGGTTCATGGCCCGTTTCATGGCCGCCCGCAGCACATCGGCAACTTCATCCGGTGTGTCCTTATGCACAAGCCACCATGTCCAACCCATTGGCGCAAGCCCGGACAGGCCCAGATCAATATTCATATCCGTAATGCTTGGAGCGCCGTCATAAGACGCTTTTGCCCCCGGCAATTCGGACAGAACCAGCAGAATTTCAAAGCCTTCCTTGTCCTGCAGATACGCACCCACATTGACGAATGAGAAATCCAGAACGCCTGCCTTCAGATCTTTGCGTGCATCGCCATCGGTTTTGTAAGGGATGTTCTGAGCAACAACACCATAAGACTGCAACACTTTGGCAATCACCATATGCGGCAGATTATTGCGCGATCCCGATGAGTAACGCAGCTTCCCGGGATTGGCTTTGCCATAGGCCATCAAACCTTCGAAATCCGTCCACCGGGTCTCTCCCTTCCGCCCACCAATGGAAAACGCATTGGAAACTGCAGAATGCAGGGGTTTGAAGTCCTTATAGGTCCAGTCAGCATTGCCGAGTACCGGCTGCAAAACCAATGGCGCAACGTAGCCGTCAAAAATCGTGTAGCCATCTGCCGGACGGTTCATGGCTGTAATGAATGCCTTTGTACCAGCCGCACCCGGCGTGGAAATAACCGGAACTGACACACCCAGTTCTTCGCCCATCGCCTTGGCAATCACCTGGCTGACAGACAGCGCGGTCCCGGCAGACCAAGGGAAAATATTCTCCACCGTCCGCTCCGGAAATTCAGCATGGACCGGGTTGGCCCCCAAAGTCATGGCCGCAAGTGCACCTGCGACGAATAGTTTTTTCAACATATAATCCTCCCTTTATTGTTGGCCGTTACAATTACGGCCGGTTCGTCAACTATGTCTGCACGTTACAGCGGCACGGCCATACGTGCCTCTTCCAATCCGTAATGAGCGAATATTTCTTCCGGCGCATTGTGCAGCTTTAGATGATCAACAATGCATTGGTTGAGCCGCGCCACGGTGGCCGGATCATCAATCGCGCTTTCTTGTTTCGGATCAGATGCCAGATCAAACAGGCACGATCCCGCACCCCAATTGGCAACACAGGTCGCGCCGGTTTCGCCAACATCAAGGTCCAGAGTATATCGCATCACCGGTGCGCCCTTGGTAAAATCAAAGGGAGGCACAAGTTCCGCTGACTTCAACTCCTGCAAAGAGAACAGTCGCTCCAGATGCGATGGCATGACGGTATAGGCCTGCAACGGTGCCTCCTGCGCCTCATCAGGGAACCGATAATAGCTGTAACGACCATCAGTCACGCAGATTGGCCCGGCAAACATACCCAGAATAGCCGTTTCACGACCGCTCGTTTTGTCATCCAGAAGTGGTCTTAAGGAATGCGCGGTCACTTCTTTTGGAATCTCGACATTATGGAAATCCAAAATCGTTGGCATCAGATCGGTGGTTTGCGTCAGCGCATCACAGCGACTGCCTTGCTCGCTGGCGGAATCCGGGTGCCAGATCATCAGCGGAATGTGAGAAATCTCTTCATAATAGGGCATCTTGTTCTTAGCCCACCACTCATGCTCTCCAAGTAGATAGCCATGATCTGTCGTCAGCACCAAGGCGGTATCGGACCAGGCATCTTCCCGGTCAAACCAGTCCAGAAGCTTCCCGAAATACTCATCGCACATGGCCACCAGAGCGGCATAGTTTGCACGTATTTCTGCAACTTCTTCAGCTGAATTCGTCACCTTTTCGTAGAGCGGCCAGTCCAGAATCTTGCCTTTGTAGCCACTTTCATAGGCTTCGCGGAACCGCGCAGGCGCAGTGAATGGCTCATGTGGATCAAAGCACTCCACCTGAAGAAACCAGTCATCAGAGGATTTGTTGTTGTCCAAAAATTCAAACGCACTTTTAAAGCATTTGGCGGTTGGAAAATCCTCCTCCTCCTTCATGAAAAGCGTGTTGATCGCGTGCCGTGACCGACGCCATCCTTCAGAGTCGGAGTTTCCCTTCGTCACACTGCCCGTCTTGGCCAGACCCGCCATCGGGTAATGGCGGTCATCAAATTTTTCGCGTAAACGCTCAACCGGAGGCTGGGTCAAAGCCTTGATGGAATCATATTCCTGCCCGCGAATGAAATCCCAACTGTCAAAGGCATTCACATACCCCGTGCCACCATTTTCAAAATAATGCAGATGGTCTGATACTATGTGGCTGTAAACACCGTTTTCGCTCAGCAGTTTGGCGAAGGAATTGTCAAATGGTTCCAAAGGACCCCAAGGCCGGTGCATGAAATTGAGACGACCCGTATGCATATCCCGGCGCGCTGGCATACAGGGAAGCGAGCCGACATAATGCTTGTCAAACGTCTTGGAGCGCTTGGCAAACCGGTCAAAATTCGGCGTTGCAATAGCTTCTCCACCATAGGCACCAAGCGCGGCACGGTTCAGGGAATCAAACAGAACAAAAACTGTCCGCATACGCCACTCGTCCTCCCAAACGAAAATTCTTCTGGCGCAAGTTAAGCAAATTTGCGAAATTCAAAAAAATGAAAAATTTTACCCTCATCCATAGAGAAATTGAATGGATCGAAATTTACTGGCGTTTCTTACAATTGCTGAAACCCGAAACATCACGGCTGCGGCCGCGCGGTTGCACATCACCCAACCAACGCTCACCAAACGCCTTCAGCAATTGGAGGCGCAACATAAATGCCGTCTGGTCGAAAGGCTTCCCCGCGGTGTGCAGCTCACCCCGTCAGGTCAACAGCTCTTGCCCTATGCGCGTCGAATTCAGCACGAGTTTTTACAGGCAACCGAGGCAATTCGATCGTTTGAATCAGGTCATCTGGATGAGTTGCGCATTGGGTCAGGGCCCCTCTTTCAGATGCGTTATCTTGCGTCCGCTTTGTGCAAGCTCATGTCTGAATTTCCAAAAACAAGCATCACTTTGTCAACAGATCTGAACACTACAAATCTACCAAGAATCCGCGAGGGCAATCTGGACTTGATGTTTGGAACCACAGAGCATCTGGCAGATGATGACCAGGTCATGTTCCTTCCTCTCACAACCGTTGAGCAGGGTATTTTGTTAAGGGCAGATCACCCGGCACTGAATGAAACCCCGCTCCACCCACGCAATTTGGCCGACACAAAATGGATTTTCTACAGTGATGGGCTGGATAACGAAGAGCTGATGCGCACCTATTTCGAGGCACAGGGACTACCCGCTCCAAACATTGTCATGCGCGTCTCGACCTTCACACTGGGGTTTCAACTGGTGGCCCAGAGCGACTATGCCATGATCCTGCCAGTCCAGCTGGAGCCCATTCTTGATGCGGACCGTGTCAGGCTGGTCACGCCTGATCCACCCATCAGTCGCAAGCTGGCCGGAGCCTACATGCGACGATCTTCCCGCCAATATCCTGTCATCAATCGTCTTGTGGAAATCGTGGCAGACGCCACACGGCAAGCCGGCGAGCCCCCATAGGTCGTTTGCAGATGCATCCATAACCACAGCCACAACACCTTGACTGAACAACGGCGTAACGTTACGCTACCTCCAAAACGTAACGTTACGCCATGCAGTATCAAGCACCGAGAAGTGGAAGATACAGTGTGCAATCACAAAACGATGGAGGAAACACATGTATTCAAAACAGGCCATTCGGTCCTTGAACACCAGCCCGGACCACATCTCGCAGGAACAGAAACACGCACTCGACGAAAATGGTTTCTACACAGTGGAAAATGTTCTGACGCCAGAGGAATGCGCCACAATGGCGCAGGCGTTTGAAGACATAATGGCCCGTGAAAAGGATCAGGGCGGCCATGAGGTTCACATAGAACCTGGGGCGAGACGCGTTTCCAACATCTTCAATAAATCAGATGCATTCGACAAATGCCTGGAAATCCCCGAAGTCCTCGCTGCGTCCAATTATCTGCTTGGTGAATTCAAGGTTCACGGCGCAAACCTGCGCGATCCCAACAAGGGTTTCGGTCATCAGGATTATCACACTGACGTGCCTAAGAAATTCGCCGATGATTGGTGGGTGCTCAACGCTGTCGTCGCATTTGATGATATCACACTTGAAAACGGTCCAACCCGGGTTGTCCCCGGCTCTCACAAATGGGTTCCAATCAACGTCCCTGTCGTAAATCAAGGTGATTGGGAACCCGATGACGTGCCAGCTGATTTGAAAGGCGACGTCCCGGAGGATCTCAGCGCCGCACATCCTCAGGAAATCTTCGTGACTGCGAAAGCAGGTTCGGTGGTCCTTATGAATTCGTCCCTTTGGCACAGCGGAACGCTGAAACACTCCAATGCCCCGCGCCGCGTACTGCACCTCACATACACCCGCCGCGATCTGCCACAACAACTCACCCAGATAGATTACCTGACACCAGAACTATATGAGCGCATGTCACCGGAACATCGTTACCTTCTGGAAATCGAAGCCCAGGACAATAGCGGACAGATTCTGCGGCAACCGAAACGTGAACAAGCCGGTTGGTGGAACTAGGATCGGACGAACTCTCTGCTTGCGCGCGGCTCTTTTGTGTCGCAAGCGGAGCCACTTATCGTATATGCCAATTGAAACTCAACTGATTGCGAAACACAGGGTTCAGTCTCAATGGCAACCATGAAAGACGTCGCCCGCAGAGCCAAAGTCAGTGTCACCACTGTCTCAGCAACGCTCTCAGGTGTCACACCAGTAAGCCCAGAGTTGAAACAGCGTGTACTGACGGCAATTGACGAACTTGGATATTACCGAAATTCGATTGCCAGCGGCCTGAAAAGTGGTCGCACCTCCCTGATCGGATTGATTGTGCCCGATATCACCAATCCCTTTTTCACCGAATTTGTTGAAGACGTTCAACGCCATGCCATTGAACACGGCCAAACATGTCTGTTGGGCATCAGCGATGCGGATACGAAGCGGGAGAAAAGCCTGTTGCGCCACATGCGGTCCAATCAGGTCGCAGGCACAATTCTATGCCCCACAGGAGGCGCACAGGACTACCAGACTTTGAGCGCTGATTGCGGCCCGATGAAACTCGTTGTCGCCAACAATGCCATACCAGGCATGGCTTTTGACACAATCATGCTGGACAACTTTCAGGCAGCCCTTATCGCGACACAGCACCTTCTGTCGTTTGGCCACCGGCAGGTTGCAATCGTCAATGGCCCGCTTGTACAGGAGCCCGCAAAGCAACGTCAGAACGGATTTCAACAAGCAATGGCAGATGCTGGACTGACGGTCCTCGAGAATTACATAGAGCACGGAGATTTTCGCGAACACACCGGTTATGTGGCAGGTCAAAAGCTGCTGGCCCTCGCCGATCGACCAACTGCGATCTTTGTGGCCAATAACCAGATGCTGATCGGCGTCATGCGCGCTATTGCCGACAGCAACCTTGCCGTACCAGCGGATATTTCGGTTGCCAGCATTGACGATTTTTCCTGGGCCACCGCCTTCAGGCCAGCGCTTACAATTGTCCGTCAGCCCCTAGCCGCCATGGCGGCAACAGCGTTCTCAGTCTTGCAAGAGCGCATTGCTGGCAAAGGCGCCGAACCGCATCACGCAATCTTCCAGCCAGAACTGGTCATCCGCCAATCCTGCGCGTCCCCGTCGTCAAATTGGTCAGAATCTTGT
>CAZOCA010000182.1:3282-6517 GCA_964578105.1 uncultured Pararhizobium sp. | reverse complement strand
GGTGCATTCTACCATTCATCCTGCAATGGGGCCTGACAAGGACAGCGGTTTCCCACCCCCCATTTACTTTCGGCAGAGCACGGCAACGGACCTTGGCGCTATGGCAAAGCGCACAGGCGCATCGCATTTGATGCTGACACATCTTATTCCGCCTATGGGAGCTGCAAAACAAGGTCCATACCCAATTCCCGGCGGGCCTTTGACCGAAGCTTCATACACACAGTCCGTGACGGATAGTGGTTATGATGGAAATGTGGTTGTTGGAACTGATCTGGCCTCTGTCACACTGACGAAATAGACCCCTTATGCAGGCGGTCAGAACGCAAAATTCGGGCTGAGGACACGTAATTGCGTGCCTCAGCCTTTTCCATCTCTTCCCGCATCTGGTCATGTCCTCTATATGATAGGGACTTCAAAACCGGCGATGCGGACAATTATCACAACCATGAATGATCTTATCCTATCTCCACAGCCGGACGACCCCAGACTATCGGCTTCCGTAACCGGTTATGACCAGACCGGGGCTTTGGTCGAAACACGTGTGGTAACCGAGCGCGCATTGACGCTGTATCTGAACCGCCAGGAAATTGTCACCATGATGACTATTGGTGACCATCCAGACCTTTTGGCGGTGGGCTATCTGGAAAACCAGAATATGCTGGAAGCGGATAACCCGATCACGAAAATCGACTATGATGATGATTTGGGCGTTGTCGTGGTGCGCACCGAACGGGAAACCAATTATGAGGAAAAGCTGAAGAAAAAAATCCGGACATCAGGCTGTGCACAGGGAACTGTGTTTGGTGATGTCATGGATAGTTTTGAAGGAATGGCGCTTTCTGATTCTGCCATGCTTTCAACGGCTTCCCTGCAAAAGCTCCTGAAGCGAATCAACACGATGCCGTCGCTCTATCTCACCGCTGGCGCGATCCATGGCTGCGTTCTGGCGAAGGGTGATCAGCCATTGGTTTATATGGAGGATGTTGGACGCCACAACGCAGTGGACAAAATTGCAGGCTGGATGCGCCTGAACGACTGTGATCCGACAGACAAAATTTTCTACACAACCGGACGTCTGACCTCAGAAATGGTCATCAAATGCGTGATGATGGGAATACCCATTCTGGTGTCACGCTCTGGCTTCACGGCCTGGGGCGTGGATCTGGCAAAGAGCGCCGGACTGACCCTGGTTGGACGGGCGCGCGGCGCGCGATTTATGGTGTTGGCGGGCCAGGACCGGGTTAACTTTGACAATGATCAGTCAGAAGAACCAACAGATGACAAATGAAACCCGGATACTTGGCTCCCGGATACTTGGCTCCCGGATACTGGGCGTCGTGCTTGCCGGCGGGCAGTCCCGGCGCATGGGATCGATCGACAAAACACTGATGCCGCTTTGTGGTGTGCCCATGGTGAAACGTGTTCTCGACAGATTCCGCCCACAAGTCGATGCCACCATTGTCAACACCAATGCGGAGGCGAACCAGTTCAGCTACCTTGGCGTTCCAGTGCTTGGCGACACTGTCGCGGGTTATGCAGGACCATTGGCTGGCATTTTGACTGCAATGGAATATGCAGAACAAAATGGTTTTCAGCATGTCTGCAGTGTTGCGGCGGATACGCCGTTCTTCCCGTCTGACTTTGTGGCTAAGCTGACGGATGCCGGAAAACAGGATATTGTGCTGGCGGGGTCTGGCGGGTTTCGTCAACCGACATTTGGTCTTTGGTCAGTTGGACTATTAGGCCAATTGCGTGACTTTCTGACGCAGGGTGAAGAGCGCAAAATCATGCGCTTTGTTCAAAAACACCAATGGAGCCTTGTGGAATTTGACATAGGCCAGAGTGATGGGGCAGACCCGTTCTTCAATGTGAATACACCGGATGATATGAAACTGGCCGAGCAATATTTGAGTAATGGTGAGACCGAACATGCCTGAACAGAATCCGGTCTTTGGCGTAACCGGTTGGAAAAACTCCGGAAAGACAACATTGGTCAGCAGGCTTGTCGCTGAAATTACAGACCGTGGCTTCTTTGTATCGACCGTGAAACATGCACATCATAATTTTGATATTGACCAAAAGGGGCGTGACTCCTACGCCCACCGTGAGGCTGGTGCACAGGAAGTGGCGCTGGTTTCTGGCCGTCGTTGGGCATTGATGCATGAATTGCGCGGGGATGAGGAACCTTCTCTCGACGAGGTTCTTGCAAAGCTTTCGCCTTGCGATCTTGTTATTGTTGAAGGCTATAAGCGAGAGACGCATCCCAAGATCGAGGCGCGGCGTGTTGGTTCCAAATCTGACCGCCCGCTTGCGCCAGATGATCCAAGCATTGTCGCCATTGCCTGCGATACTGCTCTGGTTGGAGAGGCCCTGCCCGTTTTCGACATTGATAACATAACCAGCATTGCGGATTTCGCGTTGAAGCAGAGCGGCTTACCGATGCGGAAATCGAGTGATCGCGCGGTTTCATGAGCAAATCCCGCAAGCTCCTGAATGATTGCTTTTTGCACGACAAGGACCGACTGCGTCATGATGATGTTCTTGCTCTCATTCAAAAGCGCATCGGCACGATTGTAGGCTCTGAAACGGTCTCCTTGGCGGCGGCAAATGGGCGTATTCTGGCCGAACCGGTGGTCGCGCCGCGCAACGTGCCATTATCGGACAATGCCGCTGTTGACGGTTATGCGTTCCGCCACGCCGATTTTGACGATGTTGGCGGCTGGTTTGAAGTGGCCGACAGAATTGCCGCTGGACATGCTCGCACGACCCCCATGCCAAATCAGACTGCTGCCCGAATTTTTACAGGCGCAGCAATGCCTGCGGGTCTCGATTCAATTGCCATGCAGGAGGATTGTGAACCCCATATCCAGCATGACCGTCCCTATGTGGCTATTCCGCCGGGTTTGAAGCTGGGGGCCAATTGCCGCAAATCCGGAGAGGATGTTCTGGCCGGCACAACGGTTTTGGTGCCCGGAGAAAGACTGCTCCCTCAGGACATTGCAGCCATTGCATCATTGGGTGTTTCCCAGGTCGTCGTGTTTGAGAAACTCAAAGTGGCTCTCATTTCCACGGGTGACGAATTGTTGCGGCCCGCGATGGGTACGGTGCCTTTACCCGGTCAGGTCTTTGATTCCAATTCCTTTATGTTGAAAGGATTATTGGAAACTGTGCCCGTGGATGTAACCGATTTTGGCGTGCTTGCAGATAATGCGGACCTGATCCGTGGCACCTTATC
>CAZOCA010000182.1:0-3272 GCA_964578105.1 uncultured Pararhizobium sp. | reverse complement strand
CACCTTATCAGATGCGGCAGCTAATTTTGATATCATCCTGACATCGGGCGGTGCCAGCCGGGGCGACGAAGACCATGTAATTGCGGCCCTCGATGAATTAGGCCAGCGCCACCTTTGGCAACTTGCCATCAAGCCGGGGCGTCCCATGACCATGGGGCAAATCGATGATTGCGTCTTTGTTGGCCTTCCCGGAAACCCTGTTGCCGCCTTTGTCTGCTTTCTACTCTATGTACGCCAGATTATTCTGCGGCTTCAGGGTAGTGCATGGAGATTGCCCGTCCGTTTCCCCGTCACTGCGAATTTCGGAATCGATAAAAAAAAGCCAGATCGGCGTGAATTTTTGCGCGGAATTCTGGGGCAAACCGAAAAAGGCGCGCTCAGTGTTACGAAATTCGATCGGGATGGCTCCGGCCTTATCACAGGACTGCGAGAAGCAGATGGTCTCATTGAAATAGCTGAGACCGCAACCAGCTTGCAGCCGGGTGAACTGGTCGACTTCATTCCATTTTCAGAGTTTGGGCTGACGCCACGCTAAGTGCAATTCCTGGCTGTGGAAATGACCACCTCCTTACCCAAACTTGACAAGGGTTCGAAAGGGCTAGATTGAGCACTGATATTTCAATTCATGAGACTGGAGACTTGAACAATGGCAAAAGTTGCGTTTATCGGCCTTGGCGTCATGGGGTACCCCATGGCTGGTCATCTGAAGACTAAAGGCGGGCATGATGTCACTGTTTACAACCGCACAGCTGCCAAGTCCCAGAAATGGGCAGCAGAGTTCGGTGGAGCATCTGCCGCAACCCCTCGTGAAGCTGCCGCGGATTGTGATTTTGTATTTTGCTGCGTGGGCAATGATGACGATTTGCGCTCAGTCACCATCGGCACGGACGGTGCCTTTGCAACGATGAAACCGGGTGCCATATTCATCGATAACACCACCGCCTCTGCGGAAGTTGCCCGGGAATTACGGAGCGCTGCAGACGCCAAGGGTTTCGGCTTTCTTGATGCACCGGTCTCAGGTGGTCAGGCAGGCGCGGAAAATGGCGTTCTGACAGTTATGGTTGGTGGTGACGCGGATATTTTTGAACGCGCCGAACCAGTGATTGCATCCTACGCCCGGATGGTCGGCTTAATGGGGCCGACTGGAGCCGGACAATTGACAAAAATGGTCAATCAGATTTGCATCGCAGGGTTGGTGCAAGGCCTATCGGAAGGCATCCAGTTTGGACAGAATGCCGGGCTTGATATGGAGGCCGTCATTGGCGTCATTTCAAAAGGCGCAGCTGGCTCGTGGCAGATGGAAAACCGTCACAAAACCATGATTGCGGGCGAATATGAACATGGCTTTGCTGTGGATTGGATGCGCAAGGATCTGGATATCGTTCTGGCCGAAGCGCGCGTGAATGGTTCCAACTTGCCGGTCACAGCGCTTGTTGATCAATTTTACGCACAGGTACAGGCGATGGGCGGCAATCGCTGGGACACATCTGCTTTGTTGGCGCGGCTAAAACACTAGGGCCTGAACTGACTAGGCTATGTACTGATATGACACGTATTGCCGCAACGGCCCTGCTCTACTAACCTTTCGACGTGCTGCGAATCATTGATTTTCAGCACGTTGGGGAATGAGCCGACGGGACAAGGCATATGTCTGATAGTAGACCAAACGCGACAGAGCGCCAGAAAAGAGCGTTTGGGCTGCTTTTGCGTCGTCTCAGCGAGAATGCCGGGCTTTCGCAGGAACAAAACGTGCTGCGCGACCAACTGTATCAATTGGCTTCGGCCGGTCAGTTTGAGCAGGCTTTTGATATCAATCATCAATTGCTGCTGGAAATCGGCACCGCACACAGCGCTGCAGAAGGCAAGGCACAGAATACAGCAGTGGGCCATGAGCAAAACCCTGTAGAGCCGCCTGCCCGCTTTTTGAGCCGTCTTTTTAAACGACGCCAGGTTACTGGCCCCAATATTCCTGCCATCGTACAAAGCCGGGAACGTCAATTGACAACCCTTGCGCTGGACCGGGCTGTGCTTTTGGGAATGTCTGGCCAGCCCGGCGAAGCAAATGGGCTGTTGGACAAGCTGATGGATGCGCGCGGTGATGATCCGGGCAATCACATTGCTGAGGACATTTTTGAAGCCGCTTTGGGTCTTGCAGACCTTTCTGGCAGTGATGAGCGCCGTCAGCAAATTTTACGCGCCAGAATGGCGTTCCATTTTGACCTTGCTCTTGAGTTTGGTGATGACGAGAAACTGAATACTGCCTTGCAGGCAGGCGAGGCATTGCATTGTGACCTTGCGGGTCTGGATGATGTAAACGATCAGCCTGATGCCATCTGGACCAATGCAAACATGATGCGCCTGTTTGGACAGAGGCACGAACGCACTGAATTGCTGCGCGGAGCCTCAGACTTATTGACAAGGGCCGCTCAAATATTGCGGAAGAGCGGAAAAATCCAAGCCAGCTACGACATGGTCTTGGAGCAGCTGGACGCTGAAGTCTCATTGGCCGCCTTGATGGGTGACACGTCTGAACTGTCATCAATTTCCAACCGGCTTCGCGATATTGTGGATTTGCCTGATACCATGATTACAACCGAGACCCGTGGCCAAGCCCGATACGCATTGGGATCGTGCCTTGCCAAACAGGCAGACATAGATGGCAAGATTGTCACGCTGCGTAAATCATTTGGATATTTCGAGTCCGCTGCAAAACAATTTGCAGATATTGGCTTGGAGGCGCGTGAGCTGAAGTCACTTCGTGATCTTGCCATGGCCAAACTAACAGCCGCAGAACTTCTGGCGCTCAACACGGATAGTTTGGATACGGACCTTATTCTGGCAAAGCGCTACAACGCCGAAGCGGAACTGTTGCAGCAGCAATTATCTGCACGGCTCGGCTAATCTGCCCCTCTACTTTTCTGCGCCGTCGCGCGGGCTGTCCAAATGCCCACGGACAAGGTCAGGTAATCTCTGATAGTCGCTTGTAACCATTGGAACTGCCAACAGGTTCCAATGCACCAGATAAGCGCGCAACTGCTCCACTGGTGACATCGTTTGTCCGTTCATCTGGAAGAGGCGTAGTAGGACACCCTGCGCTCAAGATAGGCCAAAAACTCCGACAGCGTGAATGCAAGAGCAAACAGAACAATGAGTACAGCCCAGAAATGGGACATCATGAAGTTGTTGGAATACAGCTCAAAAAGCGCTCCAAACCCGACAATCGAGATCAGCAACTGACCGATAATCACACCCTTTACCGCCCGGATAACGCC
>CAZOCA010000181.1:0-6517 GCA_964578105.1 uncultured Pararhizobium sp. | reverse complement strand
GTACTGACGGCAGACTGGCAGATTTGCCCAGAAGACAAACCCTATGGTTACCGCGCAATTCTAATAGAATGTTTCGCCGAATTCGGCATCAACCCAACATCAACCGCAACCGGACCGGAACCCGGTGTCTGGGGCACCGGCACCGGTGACAGGGAAATACGATTTGTCGCGGGCAATATGGAATCCATGCGCTGGAATCCCGAGAGCATATTCAGGCTGATCTGGGAGAATTACGACGTGCTGGATGTACCGCGTGATATTTTCATGCGCGTCAATTCTGTACGCCCGGTCCAGCGCATAGGACCAGACGGCTTTATGCTGCGTGAAACTGTGGCGGAGTATTATCAGCTCAACAAAAAAGCTGACAAAGCCGATCTGCGCAAACTCGACATTGAAGTGCCCGGCTTCATGGGCGATTCCGACACAGTGGAACTGGTTGGGGGCGGGACACTTATCTTTGATGAATATGGCAGATTGAAATTTCACATTCACAATCGCATCAGCAATGCAAAAGACCAACACAACAGACTGATGAGCCTGTGGCGCAGAGGAGGACTGAGGCCGCCCAACAAAGGCGCTTTGCATTTCGCTGATTTGCATAGCCGCCGGGGCAATGGCGAACCAACGTTCAAAAGTGAGGTGTGGGACTGATGACCAACGCACCTGTTTCTGCAACTTTGTTTGCCTTCAATGTTGGATTTGGCGACTGTTTTTTGCTGCGATTCCAATATGACGACAATACGCGCCGGCATATCCTGATCGACTTCGGCTCCACACGGTACCCCAGTAATCGTCCGTCCAATTTTCTGACCCGAATTGCCAAGCAGATCAAGGAATTGTGCGGCGGTAAGCTGGACATCATTGTGGCCACCCATCGACATAAGGATCACATCTACGGATTTCGCACCAACAAATCCGGAACCGCACCTGGCAACGTGATTGCAGACTGCGATCCAACGCTCATTCTGCAACCATGGACAGAACACCCTGATGCGCCGGTTGATGCTACGGTCAGCCCCGATCAATTGGAGGAGTCACGCGCCTTTGCCGGAGCGCTGAAAAACATGAGCAGTTTTTCGGCAGCTATCTACAAAATGGCCAAGGCTGACGAAAAGCGCGGTGTCTTCAGACCCCAAACCCGTGCCGCTCTGTCTTTTCTGGGCGAAAACAATATTGCCAACAAAAGCGCGATCAAGAACCTGCTTGCGATGGGACTGAGCCGACGGTATCTGGCATTTGGTCAGGATCCCGGAACGGAAGACATATTGCCCGGCGTCAAGGTTGAGGTGCTGGGGCCCCCGACGCTGGAACAGGGCCCGCAAATTGCCCGACAACGCAGTCGGCATGAAGAAGAATATTGGCATCTTCAGGCGGCGGCTTCCCGTGGCGAGCTAGCCGCGTCGCAAGGCAGGCCAGCTTTTCCCAACCATGTTGCGAAAGACATTCCCCAATGGGCGCGGTGGGGTCGTTATAGGCTGCGGCGTATGCGCGAGAACATGCTGATGCCGATTGTGCGCCGCCTTGATGCACAGATGAACAACACAAGCCTGATCCTGCTGTTCACCGTGGGCGATAAATCACTCCTTTTCCCGGGAGACGCCCAATGGGAAAACTGGTCTTATGCACTCAGCCAACCGGAAGTTCGCGAGAAACTCAAATCGGTTGATGTCTACAAGGTCGGCCACCACGGCAGCCTCAATGCCACGCCAAAATCACTCTGGAACCTGCTTGAGAATAAGGGTGATGCAGTAAAGCCAGACCGACTGACCTCAGTCATGTCAACCAAGCACGGTGTGCACGGCCACTCGCACGATACCGCTGTGCCGCGCGAAACCCTCGTCGAGGCGCTGACGGAGCACACCCATTATCACACCACAGAGGACCATGAGATCAGCTCGAACTCTGAAAAATACTACACGGAAATTGAACTGGAATTTTGCGGAGCCTCACCGAGCCTGTAGCAAAAACACAGTGATGGAGGAGAGATATGAGCATAGTGATCAATGGCGAAGAGAAACGGATCGGGCTTGCCCTTTCCGGCGGTGGGTTTCGTTCTGCAGCCTATCATCTTGGAACATTTCGTAAGCTGGATGAACTCGGCTTGCTCGACAAGCTGGACCTTTTGTCCTGCGTCAGCGGCGGCAGCATTGCGGGAGCATTCCTATGCGCCAACTGGGGCACACCCGACGTGCTGGACCGGCTGGAAACCTATCTGAACACACGATCCATCGCAGTCAGTTCTGTCCTTGGTGGATTGATCAACCCGTTCTCCTCAAGATTGGACGAATTGGCAAAGACCTATGACCGTGACCTTTTTGGTGGCGCAACTATGTCCAGCCTTGCAGGTGGTCCGCGCATTTATATCAACGCGACCAACCTTGCCACAGGCAACATGTTTTTCTTTGTTGCCGGTGGCGGTGAACCTGAGGAACTTGGCGAACATGAGCTTGGGCAACACAGCGCGTCAGATATCAAGGTGAGCCACGCAGTTGCTGCTTCATCAGCTTTCCCGCCGGTCTTCCCACCCTATCGACTTGACGATGACCGGTTTCCCAACAATGACACGGAGTACATCACACTCGCAGATGGCGGAGTGTACGACAATCTTGGTGTCAATCCGCTGCTACGCCTTGAACGCCATAATCTGGACTACGCGCTTGTCAGCGATGGCGGAAAACCATTTGAAATCGCCAGCGATCCAACTGAATCGGGCGCCATTGTCCTGAAAGAAGCCATCGGCATATTGATGGAACAGGTGCGGGGCCTTCAGCTCCAGCGATTGAGACTCACGCATCTGGCGGAGAACGGACCCAAGGCGATATGGTTTTCAATCGATAGTAAGCTAGGTGCCGCGAATGCAAACGATGCGCGCGAAGCATCAGGAATTGGAACCAATCTGAAACGCTTATCCGACCACGAACTGGCACTTCTGACGCGGCACGCAGGCGCTCTTTGCCAGTCACGCATCAGCCAGTTTGCACCCGAGTTGATTGCTTGAAACCACAAGGGCAGATCGTGTCTGACCAGTTCTGGCCTTTCAAACGATATCGGGCAAAGTCTGTATGGTGACAGGTGGCGTCAGCGACATTGAAAGGGCGACTAGGCACCAGCGGCAAGCATGTCGCGAATTTTTGCAGCCTTTTCAAAGTGGTCAAGCTTGTGAGTTTTGATCCACCATTCTGCCGCTTCCATCAGCAGCTCCGGGTCATCATTTTTATTGGCAAAAAAGGCATAGAATGAAAGGCCCACGGTCTCGCCTTTCTTCGCGATCTTCTCGTCACAAATCGTAATTGCCTTGCGTCTCAGCGGCGATCTCATCATTCACCTCTCAAAGGTCCAGATCGTATTGGGCAGAAGAAGGGTATGGCAATGATCCACTTTGCAGTGAGATCAAGTTGCAAAAGCCTGCGTGAGAAAGTTCCAGGCGTCTTTGGCCTCTACATCCATCAAGGTCTGAAACTTCAAATGGCGGCGGTTCTTTCCTTTGCCTTCCAGCCAGCCGTCCGGATCGTCGAACGATGCGCCTTCAGAGAACTCCAGCGACACATGCGCATTGTAGCCAAAAATGCCGCCAACAAACTGCTTGTCATCATCAAAACCGGGTACGATCACTTCACCGCCATATTTGGCAACATAACGGGCATCCGGTGCAATTTCTTTGATAATCTTTTTGAGCGCACTCTCAATTGTGTCAAATTCTGCTTTTTCCATCTTATGAATTCCCACGATTTCAGCTGTTTCAACCGTCCAGAACAATCACCAATTTCATTGCCATACCGAGTGGTTCCGACCCACCTAAGGCGTATAGCGCTCCAATGACGTCAACTCCGGCTCACCGCCTCGTGCACCGCTGCCAACAGCAATCCAGAGAGAACCATCGAAAACGCAAGCATTTGTGCCGTGGCGGGCGCGGTTAAGAGGGGGACCGGACTGCCAGCTTTCTGTCGCTGGATTGAAAATCTGCAGCTCCGTAAATGCTTCAGGGCGTCCGGCTTCGCCACCAACATAGTGAATTTTACCATCTATCACCCCGGCCCCGCCAGCTGCTGTCTGAATGGGGATCGGGTCAGCCAGAGTGGACCATTCACCAGTGTCGAAATCATACACATCAATTTCCGGAATGGTGGCAAAGAAGAACCGCTCATAATCTTCACCATTATAGCGACCGGTTTCCCTGCCCCCGAAGAAATAGAGCTTGTTGCCAACAATTGCCGCCGGCGCATGATCGCGCTTGTGAGGCGCATCTGGCAGGATTTGCCATTCGCCGGTGTCAGGATGAATGCGATCAAACCAGGCCTGTGTGCCGGAGTGATGCCCGTCAATGATCCCGCCAATGACATAAATCCAGCCATCAGAATGCAGAACACATCCGGCACCGCCCCTGCGACGACCTTCCGGAATAGCAGGCCCGGTTTTCCAGCTATCGGTTTTCGGCTGATAGATATAAACCGTCTCCAACGGTGTTTCGCGCGGAAACACACCGGTCATAGTGCCAAGCAACCACAATTCATCGCCAATGATGACCGGCTGAAAATGGTGAATCTCCATCGGCGGCGGGCTGGCATGGCTCCAGCTATTGGTTGCTGGATCAAAAACATCCACCGGCTGTATGCGCCGCCCGCCAAACAGATAGAATTTGCCATCAAACTCGGCAAAACCGTTTTCATGGCGCGCATGGGGCGAGCCTTTGCAATCAATCGTTTCCCAAGACGCCATTGTCAAAATCCTGTCTGAAAGTGGTTGTTCTGCGTCCCCATAGCAGAACCAGTTTGGGTCTCCCTACCTGAAAGTCGGATTTTCCTCTGATCAAAACAAATTCGCAGGCATTTTCATTATTTTCCCTATCCAATTCGACTGAGACTGGTACATTGAAAAACAGTGACAAATCGCAGAAACAAAAGACTTACACGGGTTTTGCATGCGCATTTTGATTGTCGAAGATGACACGCCCACGGCTCAATTTATAGAACGCGGTTTGCAGGAACTTGGACACGTGGTCGATCATGTCAATAACGGCAAGGATGGCGTCATCTATGCGTTGGAAAACACTTATGATCTGGCGGTAATCGATCGCATGCTACCCGGACTGGATGGCGTGTCCATTGTCAAATCCCTGCGTGGGTCCGGGTCGAGCCTACCCATCATTCTGCTCACTGCCATGGGCGGGGTTGATGATCGGGTTGAGGGACTTGAGGCAGGCGCTGATGATTATCTGGTCAAACCCTTTGCGTTTTCCGAATTGATGGCGCGTATCAATGCTTTATCCAGACGTCCATCGCTGAAAGTCCAGATCACCGAATTGCATGTGGCAGACTTAACGCTTGATCTGATCCGACGCACCACTACCCGCTCAGGCCAGAATATTGATCTGAAGTCGCGTGAATTTGCCGTACTGGAAGTATTGATGCGCAATGAAGGCCGGGTTGTTACCCGCACAATGTTACTGGAACAGGTATGGGACTTCAATTTTCTGCCGCAGACCAGCGTTGTCGAAACCCTGATCTCCCGGCTACGGGCCAAAATCGACAAACCTTTTGATACGCCATTGCTCCACACAATCCGCAGTACAGGATATTCGGTTCATGCACCTCGATAGGCTGTATCGCAGCACTGCTGTAAAACTGGCCGCGATATTCTTCGGGCTTTTCCTGATCCTGTTTCTGATTGCGACAGCCGCCAGCTATCTGCTCGTGAGTCACGAGTTAACCGATGCTGTCGATGACAGAATCAGAGCAGAATACACGATCATCTCGGCTCAGCTGGACCCTGAAGATCCAGAAAAGTTTGTCGAGAATGTTCAAAATCTGTCAGATTTACGCGATCCCCAACTCGGGATTCTGCTGCTCACTGACAAGGACGGTGAGCAGCTTGCCGGAAACGTAGAAGCCTTTCCGGTTAAGGAGGGAGGTTCGTCCAGCGCACTTCCCCAGATCAAACGCGGCGACGATTACGCCTATCGGCTCTATTCAAGACCCGTTGGCGATATGCAACTGACTGTGGGTCAAAGCCTGGAAGATTCCCATGAATTGCTGGAAATCACTTTGGTCAATCTGGCATGGACGGCAGGAATTGCGATCTGCCTTGCAGTGATTGGTGCTATATTGCTCAGCCGTAAAGTTCAACAGCGCCTTCGCCCGGTAGCCGATACAATGGACCGAGTGGCGGATGGAGACCTCACCGCGCGCATTCCCCGCCTGAAATCGGCTGATGATCTCGACACATTATCGGGCAGCATTAACAATGCGCTGGAGCGACTGGGATTGTTAGTCGACGGAATGCGGCAGGTTACGACAGATATAGCCCATGATTTAAAAACACCCCTGAACCGGCTGTCGATTATCATTGAGGAGGCATTGCAGCAGGAAAACGCAGGCAAAACTGTTTCATCAAAGCTCGAAGCAGCGCGCTGGGAATGCGACAACATCAACCAGACTTTTGAAGCCCTGCTGCGCATAACCCAGATAGAAGCAAGCGCCCGCAACAAATCCCATTTTACCACAACCGACCTGTCCAGCCT
>CAZOCA010000180.1:0-6563 GCA_964578105.1 uncultured Pararhizobium sp. | reverse complement strand
CTTGAAGAATCAGGACTTCCTCCCGGTCGTTTGCAGCTCGAGATTACCGAATCCTCATTCCTTGATGAGGACGAAGAAATCATGAGTACCCTCAGAGATATCCAGGCACTGGGCGTCTCTCTTGCACTGGATGATTTTGGGACCGGATATGCATCGCTCGGCTATATCTCCCGTTTTCCAATTGATATGATCAAGGTAGATCAATCGTTTATTCGAACTTTGACGACAGATTTGGCCAGCCAGTCCATTGTCCAATTTACCAAAACCCTGTCCGATGTCTTGGGCCTGACAATGTTGTGTGAGGGTGTGGAGACCGAGCAGCAGATGAATTTCCTGCGCCTCGTCGGGTGTGAGCAAGCGCAGGGTTTTCTATTTGGTCAAGCACAAACCGCCAAAGCTATCCGCCAAATGATTGACCGGCTTGGGGGAGATGAAGTGAGCTTACGGCTAGCGTCAAGTTCCGGGGCTTAGGCTTCAGAAACGCATCGCACACACAGTAAACTGGGTCTTTGCAAACGCTATTTTGGGCCGGATAGCCGTCTGATTTCGGAAGCCACCATCTTCTCCACCAAGGTCGGCAGGTTCTCATCAAGCCAGGATTGCAGCATTGGTCGCAACATTTCCTTGAGAAGGTCTTCCATCGTCTTGGCTTGGCCCGAAACGAGGAGACCGGACAGGCTGGAAAAGGACTCAGACACCGAAGTCGCGGCCTGTTGACTTATCAGGTTTTCAAGGTTTGACGGGCGCTCGACAGGCGCGGGAGCTGGTTCGACGACTGGCACCGGCTCCGGTGATGGAGCCGCTTGGACTACAGGTTCCTGAATTTCGGCCTCATCCTCAATTTCATCGAAGATAATATCCATGCCTTCGATGAGTTCCAATTCGTCATTGTCAGGATTGGTTTCATCTTCTTCGATTTCAGCTGCAGTGAGTTCCATCACCTCATCATCGTCTTCAGAAGACGCTTCTTCCAGTTGGGAAGCATCAGCATCAGTTTTCGCAGTCGCGGCTTTAGCGGCAACTGCGTTGTCGTCCGCATCGGGGGCAAACAAGGCGTCAAGATCGTCCGGCGACATCGGTTGGCTAGAACTCAAAAGACTGTCCTCCGTTTCAGCTGCGCCGCTTCCAAGCATTTCTTTGGCTGAATCGCTGTTTTCCTGCGAAATCTGCTCGGAAGTCGGATTGCCTTCTTCATCTGTAATGATCCGGCGAATGGAGGCCAGAATTTCCTCCATCGAGGGCTCTTGCGCTGCAGCAGAGTTCGACATTTGCTTTCCCCAAAAATTAAGCCAACGAACAACTGCTTGGCTTCACCAAGAGTCGAGGGCGCGCCGATTCGCTAGGCCTCAGTATATCTGACGAGTTGCTGGAAAGGTAACCCCACATGAAAACGCACCAAACAACGTTAAGTGCACAAGCATGATTGCTGTGATGTTATCCACCAGGCCCAGCGCTTCAATTTGATTTATTGAATAGAGTTAACGGCCATCGGGCGTGCGCAGCCCAAACCATTTATCGCGGACTTTTTCGTAATGCTCTTCAGCTTGGTAAATCTGAACGCCCAATCCAAGTCGCTCTGCGTTTAACTTGCCGACGGCAGATGCCAGCGCAAATGCAGCCACCACCTGGTCACGTCTGGCTGATACGAGGTTGACACGCGCATCCTGCAATTCCTGTTGTGCGTTCAGAACATCAAGCGTTGTACGCTGACCAACACGTTGTTCTTCGATGACGCCGCTCAGAGCGATCTGACTGGCATTACGTTGCGCTTCTGCGGCGATGATAACCGCGCGGCTTGCGGTCAACTGACCCCAGGCAGAAATGACGGCCGCGCGCACCTGATGGCGCGCAAGATCCAGCCGAAGCAGCGCTTCGCCTTCTTTTTGCTTGGCCTGACGTACGCGTGACGATACCCCACCGCCCTGATAAATTGGAATATTGACCCGGCCCGTAATAGACGCAGTGTCAGTTGAACGGGTCGCCCCGTCGAAATTATACGTTCTGGTCAAATCACCTTCCAACGTCACTGTTGGCAGCAATTCGCCTTCTATGACCTTGGTGTCGAACGAGGAGGCATCCGCATTGTAGGTCGCAGCCAGAATGGCTGGATGATCACGCAAGGCCACATCCAGAGCTGCATCCATATTGTTTGGAATCAGTCGTTCGGCAGAAAAATTCTGCTGCAGATTTGACGGTTCATTGCCAATAATCTGCTGATAAACAGCCCGGCTTGAATTCAGATTTGCCTGGGCAAGGTTGAGTTCAGACGATGCGAGACTGACGCGTGCGTCCGCTTGGGCAACATCTGTTCGGGTGGTTTCACCAACTTCAAACCGATCTCGCGTTGCACGTGCCTGTTCGCCCAAAAAACTTACGTTTTGCGACCGCAGTTGAACCAGTGCCTGATCACGCAGGACGTTCATGAACGCTTCTGCTGCATCAAACAATATGTTCTGCTCAGTGTTCATCAACCCCGCACGGCTTGCCAACACAGCTGCTTCGGCTTTCTTGGTGCCGTTTGCAGTGCGGAAACCGCGAAACAGGTTTTGAGTCACATTCAAGCCCAGCGTCGCACTTGCACCATCAGAGGACGTGTCGCTTCCGTTGCGAATGTCACTGTCTGTCCAGCTCTGTGTAACGCTGCCAGAGGCACTGATGTCCGGCCGGTATCCCGACAAGGCCTGAGGTACGCCTTCGTCGACGGCACGAGTTGCTGCGCGCTCAGCGTTCAGTTCCGGATTATTGCTGTAGGCGGAAGACAGTGCCTGAAGAAGAGTTTCAGCCGATGCAGGCCCAAATGGACTGACAACCATGGCGGTTAGTAACAAAGCGGAGGTTATTCCCGTCAACAAGCCCTGTCGTTTTTTACTCACAACCATTCCTTTCAAAACCATCAGACCCAGAGCGCAAACAGTATAGTTAATGCTTCATGGCCCAAACACTTATCTTCATGCGCTAAGACCTCCAACAAGCGATCCAACACTTACCCACAGGTAATTTGCGGATCGTCAAAAAAGGTCAATGGTGTGACCAAACAGGCACGCAATTTAGTTTTTGCCGTGTCGTCTCACATTTTCATCACGTCGGACCATGGTCCCAAACATGTCTCGTAGCTAAAAAACAAAGCTTTCAGCGCGTTCAAAGCTTGGAAGTGATGGTACGCAGGCATTCATGATTGGAACTGAAGTCGTTCCAGTGCCGGTCTTCCTGAACATCGTCAGATTTCCCGATTGGCCGTGCCCGACAAACGTTAAAAGTCGCCCATCTGCACGCAATTGATCAAACAGGGCTGCTGGCACCTCATCGACTGCGCCGTTGATAACAATCAGATCGTAAGGGCCTTCCTTTGCGTAGCCGTCCTGCAGATTGCTCTGTAGAACGACAGCATTGTCGATTTTGAGATCAAGCAGATTGCCCGTCGCGGTTTCAACCAGTTCGGCGGCGCTTTCAATGGCCACAACAGATTCGCAGAAACCGGCAAGAATTGAAGTGGAATAACCCGTTCCGCAGCCAATATCCAAAACCAGATCGGTGGAGCGTATCTGGGCAGCTTGCACAAGACGCGCAAACGGATATGCCTCCATCAGGAAACGTTCGTCGCCTGCCCCATTACTCCAGACCCGTATGTCGCTGTCGGTGTAGGCAAATGCTTTTTTGTCAGCGGGGACAAATGTCTCTCGTGGCAAATCTTCAAAACGGTCAAGAATTTCATGTGATGTTACATCATTGGTGCGAATCTGGTGCTCCACCATGTTCTTTCTTAAATCCGCAAAATCCACCATCGTTCAACTACTTTCGTCTGGACGCCACAAGGTTGTTATTCCTTTCTTAAGTCCTTACCGTTGCTGGATGATACACGCAAGACTGGAATGTGACCCTGAGGCAATTGATTACATATTTCCATGTGGCGTTTTTATGTCTGCTGACAGATCGTTGAGTTCAGAGACAGTTAACATTGCTCGGAGTCATTCAAGGAATTTTGCGTCTATTCACGTTTTAGTGTTGTCCGAATGAATCCCCTTTGCTAAAGCGACACCGACCAGATGAAGGCCTCGTGGCGGAGTGGTTACGCAGCGGATTGCAAATCCGTGAACCCCGGTTCGATTCCGGGCGAGGCCTCCAATTTTCAACAAAGCCGTTTTCGCGCCAAGATTTGGGCATCAGCATATGACCAGTCGAGGCCTGACATGAAACATGGCGGTGATCCCCCATACAACAACAAGGCGGATCGTGGGGATTGGCTTGACCTGTCTACGGGTATCAATCCGCAATCCTATGCCGTCCAGAACTTATCTGCGTCTGATTGGCAAACGCTTCCCAGTCAGTTCGCCCTGGATGAATTGCTGTCTGCCGCAAGACGATACTACCAAGTCCCAGATTCGATCGGAATTATTGCTGTCCCGGGAACCGAAGCGGCCATCAGCCAGTTTCCAGAGTTTTGTCCAGGTTCGGTTGATATCATTGAGCCAACCTATTCCAGCCATCGCAACGCTTGGTCGTCCGATGACCGAACAGCTACTTCGCTCGGCGCGTTGCCTGCCAGGTCTGCCCAGAACCATCTGGTGGTTGTTAATCCAAACAATCCGACGGGGGCACTAGTGGCTCCGGAAGAATTGCTGGCAACTGCACGCAGTCTGGCACCTGACCGGTTTTTGTTTGTGGATGAGGCATTCATGGATTGCACTCCCGTGATGAGTGTTGTTCCACATATGCGGCCAGATATGCCGGTTATCGTGCTGAAGTCATTTGGTAAGTTTTTTGGCCTCGCCGGTTTGAGGCTTGGTTTTGTCATCGGCAATCCGGCTTTGCTCACACAATTCTCCAGCCGCTTTGGCGAATGGTGCATTAGCGGCCCTGCCCTGAAAATTGGGACGGCGGCTTTCAATGACACTCAGTGGCAGTCCGCGATGCGCTCTCGGCTCGGCACAAACATGGCCAAATTGGTAGATCTGTTAGCTCCCCGGCTTGAGTTGGTGGGCAAAACAAATTTATTTCTGACATGTCGACATAGGGACGCGCTGGGCCTTCACCGTTTTTTGGCCGAACATAAAATCTGGACCCGCATCTTTTTATATGAACCTGATTGGTTGCGTTTTGGTCTTCCCGAAACCGAAGCGGACCTTGTGCGTCTTGCGCAGTGCCTGGTCGCATTCGATGAACCGGTCGGCAGGTCCTGAGAGATGCTGCTTGATTACACGCTATTTCTATCTGGCACGCTTGCAAGTCTTCTGGTGGCTTTGCTGTTGGACGCTGTTTTTGGCGATCCGGACTGGATCTGGCGGCGTCTGCCCCACCCTGTTGCCTGGATAGGGGCGCTCATATCGGGTGCTGACAAACTCTTGAATTTCCGGGGAAATGGCTCAGTCAATTACCTGTCTGGAACATTTGCAATTTTGGTTCTGGCCGGGCTTGCCGGGATTGCGGGATTGGGCATGCGCTGGGTGTCTGCACAATCATTGGGCGGGTCAATTGCCATGATTGTCCTTGCGGCCATTCTGCTGGCTCAGAAGAGCCTCTATGTGCATGTTGCGCGCGTTGTCATGGCTCTTGGTGATTCCGACATTCAGATAGCGCGGCGCGCGATTGCCATGATCGTTGGCCGCAATCCGGATGATCTTGATCGAGACGCGATTTCACGTGCTGCTGTGGAATCCACAGCGGAAAACCTCTCCGATGGGGTGATAGCGCCAGCTTTCTGGTTTGCCATTGCCGGTTTCCCCGGGTTGCTGGTCTACAAAACCGTCAACACAGCTGATTCTATGATTGGGCACCGCAATGAGACTTATGGCGCTTTTGGATGGGCAACTGCGCGGCTGGATGATCTTCTCAATCTTATTCCTGCGCGCCTGACGGCACTATTGCTTTCTCTGTGTGCCCCGATCGTTGGTGGATCACCGCTCAGGTCTATTGTCGGAGCTATACGTGAGGCAGGTTGGCACAAATCCCCGAACGCGGGATGGCCTGAAGCCGCGACAGCTTATGCGCTTGGTATTTCACTGGCCGGACCCAGGCAATATGGCAATGAGACGGTCGATGCGCCCTTCTTCAATGCATCAGGCCGAACTAATTGTGATAAACGAGATGTGCGGCGCGCATTACGGCTGATGATTGCTGCTCTGGTTTTGCACTGGCTGATCTATCTGGGCCTTTATGCTTCTCTGGCGTAGGCAATTTCCAACATCTGGTTGATATCGAGATTCGCTTCCAGATGCTCGGCCAGATCATCCAACACCTGATCGATGGATTGATTGTAGCTGTTGCCGGATGCTGTGATCCCCAGATTTTCAAGAAAATATTTGCGGAATTCGTCTGATGAGAAAATTCCGTGCATATAGGTTCCTGTCACAAGGCCATCTTCGCTTTTAGCGCCATCGGCCTGGTTATCAATTTCAACAAATGGGCGTTGGCAGTCCGCGCCTGTCGTTTTCCCGAGGTGAATTTCGTAGCCTTCCACGATCAGGCCGCTTTCACTGTGAATCCCCTTGGCTGGTCTGGTCGTTTTTAAGGGGTCCAGAACCGTTTCCACATCCAGATACCCCAGACCATCGACAGATTGTCCGACC
>CAZOCA010000179.1:0-6589 GCA_964578105.1 uncultured Pararhizobium sp. | reverse complement strand
GTTCAGTTGTATCTATTCCTTTTTGCGCCAAGGATGTTAACGGTGTGACAATGTGATCTTAATTCAGGCCCGTCTTGAATGAATTTTTGCGCTCAATCGCAAACAACGTTAATGAAGTGAAAAAGCCAGGTCTGAGATGCTGAATTCGTAACAGGCAGACCCAGGAAGTGATGAGGCGCTCAATTGATCCGGTTTGAAAATGTTGGCTTGCGCTATGGAATGGGGCCTGAAGTCCTGCGCGACATCAGTTTCCAGATCGCGCCGCGTTCGTTTCAGTTTCTGACCGGACCTTCAGGTGCCGGTAAAACATCCCTGCTGCGGCTTTTGTTTCTGTCCATGCGCCCGTCGCGTGGGCTGATCTCGATTTTCGGCAAGGATGCTGTCAAGATCGGCAATGATGAATTGCCGGAAATCCGGCGACGTATTGGCATCGTATTTCAAGATTTTCGTCTGCTGGACCATATGACCACCTATGAAAATGTTGCCCTTCCGCTTCGGGTTCAGGGGATGGATGAAACGCGTTACCGGTCTGATGTTGTTGAATTGCTGGATTGGGTGGGGCTTGGCGAGCGCATGCACGTGCTTCCGCCGATTCTCTCTGGTGGTGAAAAACAAAGAGCGGCGATAGCCCGGGCACTCATCGGCCGCCCGGATATCTTGCTGGCTGATGAGCCAACCGGTAATGTGGACCCGCCATTGGCGCGCAGGCTCTTGAGGCTGTTTATTGAATTGAACAAACTTGGCACCACTGTGGTCATTGCGACCCATGATCTGGCGCTGATCGATCAATTTGATACGAGGCGTTTTGTTTTAAAGGATGGGCGGCTGCAGATTTATGACTGATCAGAACTCCTATCCACAATTCAGGACAGAAAGTGGGGCAAAAGGCACCGCACGCACTGGCTTGCGTGTTGCGTTTGCACCGGTTCGCTATGCCGCCCGTTGGTTGGCAGGCCATCGCGATGTTCGACAAACGCCCATTGTTCCGCCGCAATCTGTCGCGGGGACTGCGCTGGTCGCTGTCATTGCTATCATGAGCTTTCTTGCCTGTCTGACATTGGCTGCTGTGACCATGGTGTTTGAACAGGCGCAATTGTGGGAAAGCGATGTCAGCAGTGAGTTGACCGTTCAGATACGTCCCACTGACGGTGTGGATATTGACTTTGAAATTGAGCGGGCCATTCGCATTACAGAGCGCGAGCCGGGCATTGGCCGGGTGAGGGCTATGGAAGAAGCTGACGGCGCGGCTTTACTAGAGCCTTGGCTTGGTGCCGGACTTGACCTGTCGGAACTTCCAGTTCCAAGGCTGATCATCGTGGATATTGACAATCCTGCCACGCTGGATGTGGGGCGTCTGCGTGCCAATTTATCTGACAGCATAACGGGTGTCAGCGTAGATGATCACGGTATCTGGATCGATCAGCTTAAGCGCATTGCCAATGTCACCATAGCAACGGGCATAGGCATCTTTCTGCTGGTTCTTGCGGCCACCTGCCTCAGCGTGGTTTTTGCCACGCGCGGTGCCATGGCTGGCAATCAGGTTGTCATTTCGGTGCTGCATTTTGTCGGCGCACTTAACCGCTACATCGCCAGAGAATTTCAGGGACGATTCCTGTTTATCGGCCTGAAAGGCGGGCTGATTGGCTGCATTGCTGCCGCAACCTTTTTTGTTGTCGGTGGTGGCCTTTTAGGGTTTCTTGAAGGGCCATCCGGTGGCAGTCCGTTTCAGGCCCTGTTTGGCGGATTTTCACTTACACCTTTGGTCTTTACTGGCTTTGTGCTTGTGCTGATCCTCGTCAGTGCCTTGACGGCAGCGACCACGCGGATGACCGTGGAACGCTATCTGGCGACAGTGCAGTAGACCTGCGAAGGATTTTCCGTGATCTACATTCGATCTGTGATTTTTAATCTGGCCTTCTACACATTTCTGTTTTTATTGATGCTTTTCGCCCTGCCGATTTTTCTGTTGCCGTGGAAATGGGTGTGGTGGATGCCAACCACATGGGCGCGCACATCGCTGTGGCTGCTTCGCGTTCTTGCAGGTGTCAAGTTTGAGTTGAGAGGCATTGAGAACAAGCCGGAAGGTGGTGTGCTGATCGCTTCCAAGCACCAGTCGACCTGGGAAACTTTTGTGCTGTTGTTTGTGGCAGAACGCCCTGCTTATCTGGCAAAGCGGGAATTGTTTATGATCCCGTTTTTTGGTTGGTACCTGTCCCGGTTCCGGCAGATATCAGTCAACAGGGCGCGCGGCTCCAGTGCATTGAAATCCATGATTCCGCAGGCCAGGGCTGCTGTGAAAGACGGGCGCGATGTGGTCATCTTTCCCGAAGGCACGCGCCGAACGCCTGGTGACCCGCCATCCTATAAATTTGGTGTAACGGCCCTTTATCGCATTCTGAAAGTGCCTGTGGTGCCAGTGGCCCTCAATGCCGGTGTGTTTTGGCCGCGGCGCACGTTTTTGCGTTATCCTGGCACAATTGTGATGGAAATCCTGCCGCCAATTGAGCCCGGATTGAGTGATGATGTGTTCAAGGAAACGCTGATTGAGCGTATTGAAACGGCTTCAGACAAATTGCTGGAAGAGGCCAAAGCATCGCAAAAAGCGAATGATTCCAGCATGTGAGTTGACAAACCGGTATTTTGTTCTATTTTTGTTCTTATGATGATTCAAGATACAACACCACGATTTGTAAGTCTCAGAAGCGGCGGCATCAGTTCGCGCTTTGCCAAGGTGTGTGGCCGGTCCGGGCGCAGTTATGTTGTAACCGAAGTTCCTGCGTCTCTTTTGAGTGCCTATCATGATTGTATAGCCATTGCGGTGGTGCGAGAGCGCATTGCTGGTGTGTGGCTTGCCTGCGATGGTTGGCAACCGGATGACGAGTTCATTGGGCCGCAAGCGAGGGCTTCGCAGGACCACCAATATGGTTCAGCTAGAAAGCCTGTGCGCTGGTTTCTGCATTTTCTGTCGGGGTCTGATCCACAGGCGGTTGAGGATTTGCGGCCAGCTTTGTCTGTCGGCAGGTTTGCGGATGCATCAGCTTCTTATGACGAGCGATGTGCCGCCTGATCGCTGGCTCAGGTGACGTTTTCTCAAATATTATTTTCTCAGGTATCATTTTCCAATTGTCTGGTCAGCCAGGCAAGCGCCGGGTCGCTGGCACCTGTTTCGGCCAGATGGACCTGCGTGTTGATGACATAGTCGGCGTTGGGGCCGGATTTTCCATGGCTGGATTTGACGAAGGATAATTGGTCATCCAAGGCGAGTTTACCCGCATATTGCTGGTGATCGCGGTCAACCATATAGCTTACGGCAGGGACTGATTCGCCGCTGGCAAGGCGGATGGTCCGTGTCACTTCCTTATACACCATTGTGACCTGCTCCCGTTCGCGCAGATAATCCAGTGTCGACTGCCAATTTTGCGGTTCGACTGCGAAGGCGATGCCTTTGCAAGTGCCACCACGATCAAGCCCCAAAACAAGCCCTGGTTTTTCCGGAGTGCCGCGATGAACGTGTGAATACACGCACAAGCTGCGATGGGCGCCATACAACAACGCAGTTTCGCGCCGTACATATGAAAAACCGGGCCGCCACATCAATGAACCGTAGCCAAACACCCAAAAATGACGCATATGCACTCCGCGTTTCCTGATACCCGATGGAACAGCTTGATGGTGCAATACGGACATTGCGGCTGACACTGGCGAACATCTTTGGGGCAGACGGTACAGGATGGACGCAACCGGATGCAAGTGTTCCAAATGGAAGGTTCTATGGCTCGTAAAGTAAAGTGGCTGATGACTGTAATCGTCGGTCTGGTGCTCCTGTGGTCCGCGCTTTGGTATGGCGCAAGTGTGGCAACAGGAAAGGTAATCGATCGGGTCGAGCAAAAGAGCGTTCGGATGGGTCGCGACGTCAGTTGCACTGAGCGAACTGTCTCCGGCTTTCCGTTTCATCTTCAAGTTTCCTGCGGGCAAGCCGGACTGGATGCCCAGGACCGCGGCATAGAAGCTGATGTTAATTCCGTACGCAGCGTAGCGTTGCTCTACAAGCCCGGTCATGTGATTGCCGAAGCAGATGGTCCGCTGACGGTAAAATTGTCGCCCGCTACCGGATTGAGTGGTGAACTGGTCGGACACTGGAAGAGCGCGCGCTCCAGCGTGTCTGCAGGTCTTTCCGGCCTGAAACGGGCATCTTTCATTGCTGAGGAAATTGACGTCATTGCCAATGCGCTGTCCGGCCTTGGCGGCCTGGAGCAGATGACCGTGCAAGGGGCACAGTTACATGTTCGCCCCAACCCCGATTCGCAAACGGATTTTGACGTTGCCCTGACGTTGAGTGACATTCTGACGATCCGTTCTGGCAAGGCATTGCCGGAAATGGATTTGGGTCTTTTGGCGACAGCCAACAATGTGGGAGAAGCTCTGGGCTTTGATCCAGACCTTTTGCTTGCCAACTGGCTCAGCGCTGGTGGTGCACTTGATTTGGAAAAGCTGAGTTTCAACAGTTTAGGTTTTGTCGCAAATGCGTCCGGCCCTGTGACCATTTCACAAGACGGGCTGGTATCCGGTCAGGTGAAACTGGAAATCATCGGTATGGACAAGCTTCCCGATCTTGTTGCAATCATTGCGCCCCGGTTTCGTCAGAATGCGGAACAGATTGCGGCAACCTTTTCCGGCCTTGCTGGAAACAATCCAGATGGAAAGGTCACCATTCCACTGACGTTGCGGAACGGAATTGTCAGTGCAGGCATACTGCCAATAGGCAGGATACCAAATCTATTTTGATGATTTTTCGTCGTCGCTTTGTTGCAAGCCTGCCTGACGCCCGAAATCCGGCAGGTCGACTTCCTGACCTGCATCGATAATTGCGCGCCGAATACCGCGCGTGTGGGTGAACAGGTCAAACAATTCGTCACCCTTGCTCCAGCGAATGGCGCGTTGCAGGGCAGATAAATCCTCTGAAAACCGCGCAAGCATTTCAAGAAGGGCGTCCTTGTTGTGCAGGCAGACGTCGCGCCACATGGTGGGATCAGATGCCGCAAGTCGCGTAAAATCACGGAAACCACCAGCGGAGTATTTCATCACTTCCGACTGGGTCACAGTTTCCATATCATTCGCCGTGCCAACAATATTATAGGCGATCAGATGCGGTAGATGGCTGGTAATGGCCAGAACCAGATCGTGGTGATCTGCATCCATCTGTTCCATATTGGCGCCACAAGCTGCCCAGAAGCGATTAAGTCTATCAAGCGCGTCTTGATCTGTGTCCGGCAGCGGCGTCAGGATGCACCAGCGATTGTCAAACAGGGTTTCAAACCCGGCATCCGGGCCGGACTTTTCCGTACCAGCGACGGGATGGGCAGGGATAAAATGCACATTTGAGGGCAGATGCGGTTGCATCTGGTCAATGACGGAACGTTTTACGGACCCCACATCCGAGACAATTGCACCAGGCTTCAGGTGAGAGGCAATGGCTTTCGCTGTTTGCTCGCTTGCGCCCACAGGTACGCAAACAATAACGCAGTCCGCATCCTTGACCGCTTCTGCTGCGTCCTGAGTGTAGCTGTCACCAAGTTGCAGTTCTTTGGCCTGTGTCAGTGTTTCGGCGCGTCTTGAGGAAACCGCGATATGACCGGCAATGTTTCTGGCGCGGGCAACCCGTGCAATCGACGATCCGATCAAGCCAATGCCGATCAGGGTCAGCTTGTCGAAAATTGGCTCATCCAAAACAAGTTTGGCGGAAACAGGGTGGGCGGGGGATTGCGTCATCTCAACTGTAACTTACCTGCCTAAAAATGCTTTCAATGCGGCCAGAACCGCCAGATTTGCTTCTTCGGTCCCAATGGTGATACGCAATGCATCCGGCAGCCCATAGGCCGCAACGCGCCGCACCACAACACCACGGTCCTGCAAAAAAGCATCCGCTCGTTCTGCTGAATGATCACCATCACCTGAAAAATGTACCAGCAGGAAGTTCCCCACGCTCGGCGTTACATCCAGACCCAATGCCCGGCAACCATCGCTCATCTGCTTAAGCCAGGTCTCGTTGTGATCGACTGAACGGTCAATGTGGTTGCTATCTGCAAGAGCGGCTTCTCCGGCTGCCAGAGCTGCGCCATTGACGTTGAAGGGGCCACGAATGCGGTTGATGGCGTCAATCACACCCTCAGGGCCAAAACACCAGCCCAGGCGCAAATTGGCGAGGCCATAAATTTTGGAGAATGTGCGGGTCATGACAACATTGGCAGAATTGGCCACCAGTTCGATGCCTGACTCATAATCATTGCGACGCACATACTCTGCATAGGCGCCATCCAGAACCAGCAGGATGTCCGGCCGTAAACCTGAATGCAGCCGCTTCACCTCATCAAAGGGGATATACGTTCCCGTCGGGTTGTTGGGGTTGGCCAGAAAGACCACCTTTGTGCGATCGGTAATGGCTGCCAGAATGCTGTCCACATGAGCTGTGTGATCCTCTTCGGGCACAATAATGGGCGTAGCGCCTGCAGCCAGAATTGCGATCCTGTAAACCAGGAAGCCATGCTCGGTGTAGATAGCTTCATCCCCGTCGTCCAGATAGGCATAAGAG
>CAZOCA010000178.1:0-6601 GCA_964578105.1 uncultured Pararhizobium sp. | reverse complement strand
CAGCGATTTGGATATATAAGCCTAGAAAGCACCCACGTGAGCCACATCCCCTGTGGCTGACTTAGTAAAAATAAATAAATGACGGCGCATAGATGAAATTTAAAAAGACATTTTTTGCAGCAGCATGCCTAGCCATATTGCCATTATCCTTAACGACCCCGCACTACGCAACAGCGTCAGAAAGCGTCCAGCGCGCTCTGGCAAGCCTGGCGCCCTCAGTTCGGTTCGTTCAATCGGCAGGCAAATGGCGTGGACCAAATGGGCAAATAGGAACGCATCGCGTTGTTTTGCTGGCTAATCCTGACGAAACACAATCCCTTTATATTCAATGGGTTCCACTGAATAAAGGCGGTCAGGGCGCGGCACCCTACGCGTTGGAAATCGATGAGATCAGTAAGCTGGATCAGGAGATTATCGGCGTCTCGGCACAGGCCGGCGTGAGGGGAGAACTGAGTGTGTATCTCGAAGCAGAGCCCACAGATGATCCAAATGCACCCTATGGTTATGAGCTCTTTTTAAAGGATCGAAAAACCTATTCATTCGGTGGGGCAAGTAACTGATAGTTCTTAGATTTGTTGACATTTCCAACTGTTACCCTATGTTGCCGGGAACAATGGACTGACGCTTTTGCCGTCGCAACAGATTGGTTCAAAACCCATCTCCGAAAAGCCCAAAATGACATTTGACGAACTTGGACTAAGCCCAAAAGTGCTCGCCGCAGTGGAGCGTGTTGGTTACACCGAACCGACCCCTATCCAAGCGGGTGCAATTCCTTACGTTTTGCAAAAGCGCGACGTATTGGGAACAGCACAGACTGGGACCGGTAAGACCGCCAGTTTTACCCTGCCAATGCTGACATTGCTGGAAAAAGGTCGCGCACGTGCGCGCATGCCTCGGACCCTCATTTTGGAGCCGACACGCGAATTAGCGGCACAGGTCGAAGAAAACTTCAAGATTTATGGCTCAGGTCATAAATTGAATGTTGCTCTTCTGATCGGCGGCGTTTCCTTTGACGAACAGGAAAAAAAGCTGATGCGTGGCGCGGATGTGCTTATTGCTACGCCTGGTCGCCTGCTGGATCATTTTGAACGCGGCAAACTACTTCTGACCGGCGTGGATATTCTGGTTATTGATGAAGCTGATCGTATGCTGGATATGGGGTTCATTCCCGATATTGAGCGTATCTGCAAATTGATCCCGTTCACACGACAGACCCTGTTTTTTTCGGCAACCATGCCAAATGAAATTCAGAAACTTGCTGACCAGTTTTTGCACAACCCGGCTCGGGTAGAAGTTGCCGCACGATCATCAGCAGCCCTCACAGTGACACAAAACGTTGTTCATTGCGGATCAAAGCCAGCTGAAAAACGTGCAGCGCTCCGGTCTTTAATTGACAATGCCGCCGATCTCCAGAACGCCATCATATTCTGCAATCGCAAACGTGACGTGGCCACCGTGGCTCGTTCGCTTGAACGCCATGGTTATAATGCAGGCGCTTTGCACGGCGATATGGATCAGCACGCACGCATGAAAATGCTCGCATCATTTAAAGATTTGAGCACAAAGCTGCTCGTGGCAAGTGATGTAGCAGCCCGTGGCCTGGATATTCCGGAAGTCAGCCACGTGTTCAACTTTGATGTACCCACACACGCGGAAGACTATGTCCATCGGATTGGTCGAACTGGCCGTGCCGGTCGCAGCGGAGCAGCCTACACGCTTGTATCCAAATCTGATCAGAAATACCTTGATGCCGTCGAAAAGCTCATCGGAAAGCCATTGATTGCAGTGTCCGAGAAATCAGCTGGAGTGCCACACGACGCACAAAAGGACAAAGCGGAAGCTGACACGGATAGCCGATCAGAACAGTCCGAAACCAAGAAGCCAAGACGCTCTGAAAGAAAACCTAGACGAGCCGCCACAAAACCACAACCTGTGGCTGAAAAGGCGAGTGAGCCTACACGTGATGCTGGAAAAACGACAGAGCCAGCAAAGTCGGAAGAGGCTCAGAGGACGCGCAACCCCAAGGGCACGAACCGCCGCAAACAGACGGTAAATGATAATGTGCCGTTTGCGGAAGCTGATCACGTACCAGCATTTCTGCTTCGCTCGGTGAGCCTCAACTAGAAGGTGTATATCTTCTTAACAACGCTGAACAAATTTGCTGGATTAACCCAGTCTTAAGCGTATCGTCATAACAATTGGTCTTATTTATTTGGACGACCGGTTGAATTATGGCTGAGCATGAAGATTTTCGTCGCACTTTGGTCCATGGCGAAGCAGCACTGAAGCAGATCAAACGCTGCGAAGTTCCTGCGTTTCCGCGCCACTATGAGCTTTGGTACACCTACTCGGCTGGTTTCGACCAAAAGCTCAACACAGCCATCAACGAAATTCTCCGCTCGCGTGGCAAAGTCACGCTTGAAGAAACCACCTATTTGTATGACACGTTTTTGTCCCCCTTCCGTCTGGGAGACAAGCTTGATCAATTCGGCAGCAATTTCAGCGATCAGATTGAAACAATGCTCGGCAGCATCGATCAAAGCATGGAAGTGAACGAGGACTATTCAACAACTCTGTCGGAACTCTCCAGCGAGCTTGGGGCGGCCAAAAATGCAGGCGCGGTCAAGAATGTTGTTCATCAACTTGTGAAAGCAACTGCTGTTGTTCGTGCATCTCACAAAGAGATGGAAGACAAATTAAAAGAGTCCCAATCACAGGTTGCTGAGCTGAAGGACAATCTGGAAGCGGCACGGTTTGAAAACCTCACCGATGAGTTGACTGGTCTTGGCAATCGTCGGTTGTTTGACCAGACCATGTCGCGCAAGGTACAGGCCAGTTCAGGTATTGGCACAACCTTCTGCCTGATCATGCTGGACATCGATCATTTCAAACAATTCAACGATTCTTGGGGCCACCAAACAGGTGATCAGGTTCTGAGACTTGTCGGTATGACAATAAAGAACACCATCTCGGCAACAGATATTGCCGCCCGCTACGGTGGTGAGGAATTCGCGGTCATTTTGCCTGACACCACATTGGATGAGGCCATCATGCAGGCAGACCTTATCCGTGAGGCAATCAAGGACAGGAAGCTCCTGAAGCGATCCACAGGCGAAAAGCTTGGCAATGTCACAGTATCGGCTGGCGTTGCGCGCTATGAACAGAATGACACTGCAGTGACACTGATTGAACGGGCCGATGCAGCACTGTATTCTGCAAAACGCGCCGGTAGAAATTGCGTCATGTCCGAAAAAGGTGACTTCGACGAAGACCGAATGGTGTCGTAGGGAACATATTGCTCATACGGCAATCAATTCGCCACAAGTCCCATTTGCCAGAAATCGGCTTCCAGTCGCGTAGCCTGACCAAAAAGCTTTTCCAACCTTGGGCGACGGGCTTCTGTTAACAGCTCAATTGCGTGTTTTTCAAGCGTTGCCGCTGTTGCCTGGGCCACATTCTGATAATCCTGTCCGGAATACTCATTGATCCACGCCGCGTATGGATGGTCAGGAGCAATTGTTCCGTCCGCCTGGCCAAATTGTGTCAGAAGATAAGTGCCAATTTCCGCATAGCCCAACATGCAAGGTGACAGAGCAACCATCAGATCAAGAATATCGCCTGCTTGCCCGGCTTCCAGCACAAATCGCGTATAGGCAATCGTCTGTGGCGCCTCAATACTGTGTTCAAGGTCTGAGCGCGAAAGCCCCCAATCAGCACACAGCCTGACATGCAGATCCATCTCAACATCAAGAATGGCCGAGACGCCAGCCGCAGCGGCGCGCATGTCCTCCAGATTGGTAGATTTGTATACTGCCAGAGCGTGAGCCCGGGCAAACTGGATGAGAAACAGATAGTCCTGAACCAGATATGTTTGAAACGCCACCTTTGGCAGCGTTCCAGCACCCAGTTGCTCTACAAACGCATGATTTGTGTAGGCGTGCCAATCATCGGAACGGGCTGTCTTCAACGTGTCGAAGAAAGGCACTCAAGCGCACTCACGCATTAGGCGAAGCAGCCTGCAAAGTTACGGATTCGCCACAGCCACAGGCAGATGTCTGGTTTGGGTTTTTAAACACAAATCCAGAGCGCAGCTTGGTCACTTCATAATCCATTTCGGTGCCCAGAAGAAACAGAACAGCACTTGGTTCAATAAAGACCGCAGCTCCATTCAACTCGACTTTATCGTCCTTCGGATCAGGTTCATGTGCAAGGTCGATGGTGTACTCCATTCCCGCACAGCCACCCTTTTTGATACCGACACGAATGCCGGCAGCACCGTCTGACCCGGCGGCAATATGACGCACCCGATCGGCCGCTGCATCCGTCAAAGTCAAAACCTGAAATGCACCCATTGGATTTCTCTCTAGAACCAGTTCAACGCCACTTTGGCTTCTTCAGACATGCGCTCAGGTGTCCATGGCGGATCGAACACCATATTCACCTTAACCTGCCCAACGCCAGGAACCGAACAGAGCGCATTTTCCACCCAGATCGGCATTTCACCAGCAACCGGACATCCTGGCGCAGTCAGTGTCATGTCCACATCCAGATCACGATCATCGGTCAGATCAACCTTGTAGATCAGGCCAAGCTCGTAAATATCGGTCGGAATTTCTGGATCGTAAACCGTCTTGAGCGCCGCAATGATGTCTTCCGTCAGACGTTCCTGCGCTTCAGTCGACAGATTGGTGCCATCTGACGCAGCTAGTTGCGGTTGGCCCATGCCATCTTCCATCAGCTTCATATCGACCGCTGGTTTGGCTTCCGGCACATGAAGCGGATGACCTTCCGGCAGCACCTTATCAACATCATCATTCGTCATAACAACAGCACCTTAGCTAAAGAAACTCTGCGCCTTTGTGATCGCAGCTACAAGCTTGTCGACCTCATCACGCGTATTATAAAGGCCAAACGAGGCCCGGCAAGTTGCGGTTACACCATAACGCGCCAGAAGTGGCATCGCACAATGTGTTCCCGCTCTGACAGCCACACCTTCTCGATCCAGCACCGTCGCAATATCATGCGCATGGGCGCCTTCAACTTCAAATGAGAAAATAGCTCCTTTGCCAGGCGCATTGCCAAACACTTTTACCGAATTCATCTCACCCAACCGCTTTGCGGCATAATCCCGCAAATCGGCCTCATGAGCCGCGATTGCGTTCAACCCTATAGATTGCATATAGGATAGAGAAGCGCCCAGCCCAATAGCCTGCACGATTGGCGGTGTGCCAGCTTCAAACCGATGTGGTGGCGGCGCATAGGTAATGGTGTCTTCCATCACATCAAGAATCATCTCACCGCCCCCCATATAGGGTGGCATGGATTCCAGTAGTTCCGACTTGCCATAAAGGACGCCGATACCAGACGGACCATAAAGTTTGTGGCCAGTCATCACAAAGAAATCGCAATCAAGCGCCTGAACGTCAACAGCCATGTGAACGGCAGACTGGCTGCCATCTACCAGCACGGGTATGCCGCGCTCATGAGCAATTCGGCAGATTTCCTTGATCGGAACAATCGTTCCGGTCACATTCGACATCTGCGTGATAGCCACAATTTTGGTGCGTTCGCTCAGCGCTGCCTCAAACGCCTCAAGATCAAAACTGTCATCTTCCCGGTAGGGCACCCATTTCAGCACGGCGCCATTGTGTTGCCGATGGAAATGCCAGGGCACGATGTTTGAGTGGTGCTCAAATATCGAGAGCACAATCTCATCACCCTCACCTATATGCGCGCCACCATAAGACTGAGCCACAAGATTGATGGCTTCGGTGGTCGATCGTGTGAAAATGACATTGTCTATTGAGGGCGCATTCAAAAACCCTCGAACAGTCTCTCTGGCCGCCTCATAAAGGTCAGTGGAGGCGTTGGAGAGGAAATGCAGGCCACGATGCACATTCGAATAGGTATCAGCGTAGGCACTTTGCACAGCATCAAGCATGGCGGTCGGCTTCTGAGCCGAAGCGCCATTATCCAGATACACCAGCGGTTTGCCGTAGACGTCCCTTGCCAGAATTGGAAAATCACTACGGATTTTCGAAACGTCATAGGCAGTGTTTGCATCGTGTTGAAGCGTGTCCATTTACAAATGCCCTTTCCAAGACCCTTTTCTGAAGCCTGATTGCAAGACTTAGCGGCTGGCAAGCCAGTCAGCCAATATGGCCTCAAGCGCCTCAATAATCTCCGGCTGCTCGGTATCTTCGATTGCCTCAGCAACAAAAGCTTGCACCATCATAATCTCTGCAACAGGACGCGGAATCCCTCGCGACAGAAGATAAAACAGCATCTCTTCATCAATATCGCCGCAAGTTGCGCCATGACCGCAAACCACGTCATCCGCAAAAATTTCAAGTTCCGGCTTATTGAGAAACTCTCCGTTTTCGGACAATAACAGGCCTTGGCTCATCATTTTTGCGTCAGTTTTCTGCGCAATCTGCTTCACCATGATCTTGCCCTGAAAGACAGCTTTCGCTTCATCAGCAATGACCGACTTGAATTGCTCAATGCTCCTCCAATTGGGCGATCCATGATCAACATCCAACGTCATGTCAGTCTGCTGCTTCCCCTTTACAAGGCTCGCGCCACGAATGCCCAAATGGCA
>CAZOCA010000177.1:0-6629 GCA_964578105.1 uncultured Pararhizobium sp. | reverse complement strand
CAAATCCGCCAATGGTCATGTGGCATGTTGGTCTGCTTCAACCCAAAGGGCCGGAAGGCATCGTGGACCGCATTTGAGAAGCACGGAACACCACCCACATGCGGGCTTTCGCCAACACCTTTGGCTCCGATCGGGTGATGCGGGCTTGGGGTGACAGTGTGGTCGGTTTCGTAGTTCGGCACTTCCCAGGCTGTTGGCAGGAAGAAGTCCATCAACGTGCCGTTTTTGACATTGCCTTGCTTGTCATAGGCAATCTCTTGCCCAAGAGCGACGGCGAAAGCCTCGGTCAGTCCGCCATGAATCTGCCCTTCGATGATCATCGGGTTGATGCGGGTGCCGCAATCATCCAGCGCATAGAAACGACGGATTTCAGGCACGCCGGTATCAACATCGATGTCCATCACACAGACATAAGCACCGAACGGATAGGTCATGTTGGGCGGATCGTAATAGCTGACCGCCTCAAGCCCCGGCTCAAGTCCCGGTATGGCCTGATTATAGGACGCGAAAGCGATTTCCTTCATCGTCTTGAAGCGCTCAGGCGCGCCTTTGACGACGAACCGATCCACATCGAACTCCACATCATTGTCGTGAACTTCCAGCAGATAGGCCGCGATCATTTGCGCCTTGGCGCGGATTTTACGCCCGGCCATGGCCGTGGCAGCACCCGCTACCGGTGTGGAGCGTGAGCCATAGGTACCCAGCCCATAAGGGGCGGTGTCGGTATCACCTTCTTCAATGGTGATGCTGTCCGCAGGCAGGCCAATCTCAGTGGCAAGGATCTGTGCAAAGGTCGTTGCGTGACCCTGACCCTGAGAAATCGTTCCAAGCCGCGCAATTGCCGATCCGGTCGGGTGGATACGGATTTCGCAACTGTCGAACATGCCAAGGCCAAGAATATCACAATTCTTGACCGGACCCGCACCGACGATCTCGGTGAAGTGGCACAGACCAATGCCCATCAATGTGCGGGTTTCGCCGCGTTTGAAGGCTTCGACACGTTCGGCCTGCTCTTTGCGCAAGCCTTCGTAATCGACCGCTTTCATCACCTTGTCCCAGGCCGTGTGATAATCACCACTGTCATATTCCCAGCCAAGGGCAGATTGGTAAGGGAACTGTTCCTTTTTGATGAAGTTGATGCGGCGCAGATCTGCTGCATCCATATCAAGCTCAATGGCCAGAACTTCAATCATGCGTTCAATGAAATACACCGCCTCGGTCACGCGGAAGGAACAGCGATAGCTGACCCCGCCCGGTGCCTTGTTGGTGTAAACACCATCCACCGACAGATAGGCGATCGGAATGTCATAGGACCCGGTGCAGATATTCATGAACCCGGCTGGAAATTTGGTTGGATCAGCGCAGGCGTCAAACCCACCATGGTCGGCTGTCACCTGGCAATGCAGTCCAGTGATTTTGCCTTCTTTGGTGGCTGAGATTTTACCGGTCATCCAATAGTCACGGGCAAAGGCCGTGGTCATCAGATTTTCCATGCGGTCTTCGACCCATTTCACCGGTCTGCCAGTGACAATGGAGGCCACGACCGAGCAGACATACCCCGAATAAGCGCCAACCTTGTTGCCGAAGCCACCGCCAATATCAGGTGAGACGACGCGAATATTGTGCTCTTCGATACCGGAGATCAGAGACACCACTGTTCGGATGGCGTGGGGTGCCTGAAATGTCCCATAGAGTGTCAGCTTGCCGTTGACCGCATCCATCGAGGCGACAGAGCCGCAGGTTTCCAGCGGGCACGGGTGCGTGCGGTGATAATACATGCTTTCGGTCACGACGACCTCGGCATTGTCCATCACCTGATTGGTGCCAGCCTCATCGCCCTGTTCCCAGGTAAAGATGTGATTGTGGTGCTTGCGGGGACCATGGGCGCCTTCAGTCTGGCCTGCCAGATCCTCGCGTAAAACCACATCCGATTTCAGCGCTTCGAACGGATCGGTCAGAACTGGAAGTTCTTCATATTCCACTTCGACCAACTCAACAGCATCTGCCGCGATATAACGGTCTTCGGCTACGACAAAGGCAACTTCCTGTCCTTGAAACAGCACCTTGCCATCGGCCAGTACCATTTGTTTGTCGCCAGCCAGTGTTGGCATCCAATGGAGGCCAAGAGGTGCCAGATCTTCCGCTGTCAGAACGGCAACAACGCCCGGCAGGGCCATGGCAGCATCCTTGTTGACCGAAATGACGCGGGCATGGGCGTAGGGTGTGCGCACGAAATCTCCGTGCAGCATTCCGGGCAATTTGATGTCATCGACATAATTGCCTTTGCCCTGGGTGAAGCGTGCGTCTTCCACACGTTTGCGCGAACAGCCGAGGCCCTTGAGGTTGGCGGCGCGTTCATCGCGCTCAGGAGTCATGTCATTCATTCTGCAGCCTCCTTCGCGGAATTCATCTCATTTGCCGCAGCAAGGATGGATTTCACAATGTTCTGATAGCCAGTGCAGCGGCAGATATTCCCTGCCATTCCAAACCGGACTTCTTCTTCGGTGGGGTCGGGGTTTTCTTCCAGAAGTTTGGACGCCCGGGTGATCATACCCGGCGTGCAGAAACCGCATTGCAGACCATGATGCTCGCGGAAATTTTCCTGCAGCACATGCAGCGCTGCCGGATTGCCGAGCCCTTCAATCGTCGTGACCTCAGCACCGTTGGCCTGTGCCACGAACATGGTGCAGGATTTCACGGACTTACCGTTCAATGTCACCGTGCAAGCCCCGCAATGCGAGGTATCGCAGCCCACGTGGGGACCGGTGATGTTCAGATGTTCACGCAGCGCGTAGATCAGCAGCTCGCGTGGTTCGGCAAGGAACTCCCGATCTTCGCCATTTACGTTCAGTTTGACTTGCATTTTTTCTGTCATGATTTTGTTCCATACGCCCGATCCCAGGCGCGTGTGACCGCGCGTGAAAGGATGATGCCTGCCAGATGGCGTTTGAAGGCCACCGGGCCACGATTGTCTTCCGATGGATCGATGTCTTCCAGCATGGCGGTAACGGCGGCTTTAAGCGCAGTTGCGTCACATGTAGTTCCCACCAATGCGGCCCCTGCAGCTTCAGACCAGACTGGCACATCGCTGAGATTTGTCATTGCGATTGAGACGGATGCGACTTTCCCACCATCCTTGACTATCTGAACCGCAGCCGCTGCCGTGGCATAATCGCCAATCTTGCGCTTTTGCTTTTCATAAGCATGGCCACCTGAAGGTGTTGCAAAGCTGATGGACACCAGAACTTCGTCATCTTCACGATCTGTCATGTAGGCCGCTTCATAATAGTCGCGCGCGGCAACACTGCGTGTGCCACCGGGGCCGATCAGTTCGATCTGTGCGTCAATGCACTGCATCAGTCCTGGCATGTCATTGCCCGGATCGCCATTGGCGACATTGCCACCAATTGTTCCCATGTAGCGCACCTGTGGATCTGCGATTTGCAGGGCCGCTTCACGCAGGATTGGCGCAGCAGATGCCAGCCCGTCGTGATTGATGATCTCGTGCTGGGTGACCATGGCACCAAGCTTGATTTGACCGCCTTCGATGGAAATTCCGCCGAGCCCGCTGACATCCTGAAGATCAATCAGATGTGGAATGTCCGCCATCCGAAGTTTCATCATGGGTATCAGGCTGTGCCCGCCCGCCATAACACGGGCGTCATCGCCGTGTTCTTCCAAAAGGGCGATCACATCTTCCACTTTCGTGGGTCGATGATAATCGAATGCTGCTGGTATCATTGCTGGTCCTCCCCGACGTGCAATTTAATTTGCTTCGGAGAACGCTAACCGCGGCTGCGCCTTGCGGCACTTGCTTATGAGTGAAACGAGAATAATTCTACACGAAATGCGAATTGGCATGCACGAAATGCGCGCTGGTCATATGCCGAGAACGTCTCGAACCGCCCGCAGGCGCGACCGGCTCACCGGAACTTTCTCAAGACTGGCAAGTTTAAAATGGCAAACGCCATTATCCTTGAGGCGCTCAAAGCCTGTGACAAAGGACGGGTTGATCAGAAAGCTGCGATGGGTCCGGATTAAGGGTCCTGGCGTGAGACGTTTTTCAGCCTCGGTGATTGACCAGACGCAGAACAGTTTGTCGGTTTCTGTGTAGAGATGCGTGTAGTGTCCCTCCGCCCGGATCACGGCAACGGCGTCCACATCGACAAAGAAGGTGCGGCCGCCCTGCTCATAGGGGATTTGTTTGTTGGTAGCTGTGACACTTTCATCATCAGCCACCAGCGCGGCCTCAGGCTCAACGGTTGTGCGGGCTTCTTGGTTAAGTTCCGGATTAGTTTCTTGCTTAGCTTCTGGGTCAGCTTTCGGTGCAATGTTCACCTGGGTCTGAGGTGCAGCAGGTTGCGAGGGTGCTGAAAACGTAATGCCGGTCAAAAGGAATGCTGCGCACAGGACAAAACTGCTCAAAACAACGCCAATGGCCATGACTTCCTTGCTGATGAGCGGACCAACCTCGTTCAGAACATCAATGGCCACGAAATCAGTTCCGCTAATGGCGATAAAATGCACGGCAAAAACCGCGAAGCCAAAAAACAGGGTTCCAACGATGATGTTGCGATTGGTTCGTTTGCCGTAGGCAATGGAAAAAGCAGCGATGTTGAGCGCGCAGGAAGACACAATCGCCAGAGCAATGCCTGAGGGGGTGTAAAGCGCCTTACACAATTGCAGCCCTGACATGCCGATATAGTGCATGGCCAGCACGCCCAGCCCTACGATCGTGCCAGCTGCGACCAGGCTGGTGCGGGTGCGTTTTCGGAAATGCAGGATCAGCAGGGCAACACCAACCACCAGAATTGCGACCAGTGCCGAGGCCAGCGTGATGGCGGCGTCAAAATAAAACATGATGGGTAGCTGCAAGCCCAGCATTGCCACAAAATGCATTGACCAGATGCCACCACCCAATGCGACAGACGCCAGCGCGACCGAAACTTTCCGGTGCATGATGTTTCGTTCGGACAGCCCCTTTGTCAGGGACAGGCCGGTAAAGCCCGCCATCATCGCCACAAGAAGCGAGGCAAAAACAAGCATTGGGTTATGTGAATAGTCCAGAATCTGCATTCAGGATCACTACCCATTTGTAGAAAAACTAGCAAGTTTCGTGATGGTGCGCGCAGCTGCTGTTAAGGCGGGTGAGGGGCCTGTCGATGGTTCTGGCTGATGAACCAGGCGTGTCCCAATGAGGTGCGTTATTCTGGCAAATGCACTTAGGACTGGTGCCGTTCGGAAAAAAGGTCGCAATTTCTGTGTGTTGGCGACGGTCTCCTTCATTTGAAGGTCTTGTTGCGGTGCCGATGGTGGATCGTGGGTTGGTCGAACAGAGCTCAGTCTTATTGTCGAAAGATATTCGGGACTGACACGTTCAACCAGATCGCGAAGGCCAGATAAAGGAAGATGGTCATGGCCACGGCCATCAAAAGGCTTTTGACAATTGTTGCGGCAGTCATTTGGCCGGGGCCAAGTGTCAGAAACATGACAAACAGAAACGCGCCCGTTGAAAGTGTGTAATCAAACTGCATGCCGAATGCATAGAGGATGACAGCAACGAGAATTCCCCAGATTTTCAGGGATTTCGTTGGTTCGCTTTTATCAGGCAGGTTTGCTGCAGATTGGCTGTGCGCGCGAACCACGCGCCGAATGGCTGAGACAGTTGAAACGGCAGCCAGGGCTATGACCACGGTCAGGATGACCAGCGGATAGACATGTGCAGGCGCATTTATTTTGCTGGCTTCGAGCATCAGATACGCAGCGATGGCCAGAATTAAAAACCCGCACAAGGCATCAAAATGATCGCGCTTAAGCATCAGTGGCCTCCCCTGCAGACGCTTTGTTTTTGCGCTGTCTGCGCGCGGCGATGAGAGGCGAGATGATTGACAGCAGGCACAGGGCGACGATTACGGCGGAAATCGGCCGCATGACGAGTGTGAGATAACTGCCTTGCGCTTGTGCAATCAGGATTGAAGATGTGAATTCCCGTTCAGCGATTGGCCCTAGAATCAAGCCGAGCGCGATGGGGGCGGCTTCGATTCCGACGCGGCGCAGGAAATAGCCACCAATGCCCATGACGATCATGATGACAACAGAGATCATTGAATTGGTGACCGAGTAAGCACCTATGGTGGCGAATACCAGAATGGATGGTGTGAGAATTGCGGCAGGCACACGCAGTATCTGCGTGCCAAGACGCACGATTATGAAATAACCCAGCGGCGCCAGAACAATGCTGGAGATCAGCAGACCGAACATGAAGGTGAAAGCTGTGCCGGAGCTGTCGTTGAGAAGTGCCGTCCCTGGCTGCAGCCCGAATGACAGCAGCGCGCCGAGGATGACAGCGGCGTTGACATTGCCGGGAATGCCAAGCGCCATCATGGGGATCAAACTGCCACCAACCATCGAATTGTTGGCGACTTCAGAAGCCAGAACGCCTTCAACAGCGCCTTTGCCGTATTTTTCGGGATTTTTATCCCATCGGCGGGTTTCATTGTAGGAAATGGTGGAGGCAATGGGTCCGCCTGCACCAGGTAAAATGCCAATGAGGATGCCGATTGCGCTGGAGCGGATCATCACATCCCATCGCTGAAGCATTTTGCGTAGAACAAGTTTCAGATCAGATG
>CAZOCA010000176.1:0-6671 GCA_964578105.1 uncultured Pararhizobium sp. | reverse complement strand
TTCCATTTGATTGCCAGACATACTGTGCCCGACGATGACCTTCGGACGCCAGATAGAGCCATTCCAATTGGTGATAGGATACTTTGACAATGCAGAAGTGAAACTCACTGTGCTGCGAGGCATCCATGCCGCCAATTTCATAGGCATCACCTGTTGGCAAGTGAGTTCCAGGAGCGGGGTCAGTTCCATAGAGAGCTTTGTTGTGTGAAGGCAGGATTGACCAGATTTTTTCTGTTTCATCATCATTGCGGTGAATGGAGCAGTGTCCGGACAAACGGAGCTGAATGCGTTTTCCGGGATCATAGAAGGCTGCACTGACAGCGGGACGCATCTGTATCTCGCGAATTTTTGACGACCGCGAATCTGTGTAGAGTGAAAAATGGCGCTCTTCAGGGTCAAATCCGCGCATGACAACAATACGCGAGTTGGCTGACAGCGCGCCCTGCGCATCCTGACTGATCGATGCCAACACAGGTGTTCGAAGTGGTGAAGCCGACTGGTCAACAGCACCGCTTAACAGGCTGTGCGCGTGGCTCAGGGTGTCTTCCAGATCATTGTAGTAATCTGCGGCATCATCGTTCGGCATGTTTCGGTCTCCTGAGTAACTTCGGTTCAATCGCGAACATCTGAAGTGGGTCAGCCCGGCCTGACGCCCTGACAGTCTGGACGGATCGTGCATTAAAGAACAGAACAGAATATGCTCTGCTGATGTTCCAAAACCGTTCGGCAAAAATCTAAAGGGTGATATGAGTGTGCAACCTACGCTAAAAGATGTGGCAAAAGCCTGTGGGGTCACATCTATGACCGTCTCGAACGTTCTTAATGGTCGTGAAGGCGAAGTCGGCTCGGAAACCCGTAAACGGATTCTTGCGGCAATTGACGAACTTGGCTACCGCCCTAATTTCGCAGCAAAACGACTTCGGGCACAGCGGACTTCAGCCATAGGGATGCTTGTTCTGGATGATGTGCCGGAATTTCTCAATGATCCGTTCACGACCCAGGTGGTCGCAGGCCTGTCCAACTTTGCCACGCAGCAGGGATACAGTCTGATCTTGCAGGGCCTGCGCTCTGAGAGCCCGACAACACCACCCATTTTGGGGCACCTTCAAGCGGACGGTATTTGCGCAATTCTTTCAGGGTCGCGCGACTTGCGTCGAAGATTCATTGAACGCGCCCTCGGCCTTCGTGTGCCGCTGATCTTAATTCAGGAAGAATTTGATCATCCTCTTGTCTGCAGCATGCGCCAGGATGACCATGGTGCCGCAAGGAAGATTGCAAAGTATCTTGTTGGGAGTGGAGCAAAGCAATTTCACTATCTCGCACCATCGGGGCATTGGCCGGCGATTGGCGCCCGAATCGCTGGTTCTCGCGAAATCTGTGAAGAATCGGGCGGCACCTTGAAAGTTATCGAATGCGGGGACGAAAGTTTTGAGGCCACTCAGAAGGCGGTTGCTGACAGTATCGCCTCGGACGGACTGCCCGACGCCTATATCGGGGGCAACGACCGTATGGCGATGGCCACGCTTCGATTGCTTGATGATCGGAATATTGCAGTACCCGATCAGGTTCGGGTAACCGGCTTCAACGCATTTGATTTTGCATCCTTTGCCACACCCAGCCTGGTGACAGCGAAGTCTGATGCTTATGAAATGGGTCGCCGCTCGGGAATAGAAATGTTGAAAGCAATCGAATTGGGTGCGTTTGAAAATGACAACATTCTTCTGCCTGTAAATCTTGTGTCCGGAAACTCTGCCTGAGGGCAATCTTTCTGAACGCGACCGCTTACCGATCCAAATTCAATTCCAGAGCAGAAATTTTTGACGACTTGACAGATGTTCTCTCACTAGCTTTACTGACTTTAACGATAAAGGTAGGATGACTGGCATGAATAACAACATTCCCGGACTCAGCACCATGCCTTCGGTCGATGCTGTCGTTGCCGAAATGCGCGACACATTTTTCTGTGCATTGATCTCAGATGCTCTCGACGATCTGGGGCATATGGCTCAGGCGATGGAGCCCCGGATCCGGCCGCTTGATGAGACAATTGTGCTCGTTGGACGCGCAAGAACGATGCTTTACATGGATGTTTATGCGCGACCGGGCCCGGACGAAAACCATTACGCACTTGAGATAGCTCTGGTCGACGATCTTCAACCCGGCGACGTGGTCGTTGCAGCATGCGGCAAATCCGGGCGCATCGCGCCTTGGGGCGGACTGCTCAGCACCGCAGCAACCATTCGGGGAGCCGCAGGTGCTGTGATGGACGGATTTGTTCGGGACATCCGACATGTGCGTGAGTTGAAGCTTCCAGTCTATTCTGGAGGAATTGCGCCATTGGATAGCAATGGCAGAGGCAAGGTCGTTGAAACCGATGTCCCGATCGAGTGTGCAGGCGTACTGGTTCATCCAGGCGATATTATTTTTGGCGATGCCGATGGCTGCATTGTCATCCCAAAAGCGCTTGAAATGGACGTTCTGAAAGCCGGACGCAAGAAACTGATGGCTGAGAAAAATACATTGGACGCGCTGAAAGCCGGGAAAAAACTAGTCGACGTCTACAATGAATTTGGCGTGCTGTAACATGCAAGGCAAGGCCGCCCCCACAAAGACCGAACCTGGCTTGATCCGCAAATTTTTTCTATTGGATGGTGCATGGATCGCGCTCGTTTTTGTGCTTCTGATTTTGATATTCATGATCACAGCGCCAAAGGCGTTTCTCGGCTACCGGGTTTACATGAGCTTTATGGCCACCGTTCCGCCGCCGCTGATCATCGCCCTTGGTGTGACTTTGGTGGCGGTCGCTGGTGAGATGGATTTATCATTTCCGTCGGTGGTTGCTGCGGCAAGCTTCGTTTTTGGCATCATGTTCAAACAATGGGATGTTACCTGGATTGCGTTTCTCTGCGCTGTTGCAGTTGGTGCCGGCATGGGCCTCGTTAATGGCCTGGTTGTTACGCTTCTTGGGATCCCTTCCCTTATTGCGACACTGGCCATGCTGTTCCTTTGGGGCGGGTTGGTAACCGTTTTGTCCGGGGGTATCCAGCTCGCGATTCCCGACATTTACGGAACTGCAATGCACAGTATATTTGTGGGGCGTATTGGCGATGTATTCCCCGCTCAGATGATTTGGGCGCTGTTAATTTCGGCGTTCATCTGGATGCTTCTCAATCGGCACCGGTTCGGTGAAAGCCTTCTGTTCATTGGCGATAATCTCGAAGTCGCGCGGGTGGTTGGCATCAATGCAACGCGCGAAAAAATAAAACTCTTCACATTGTCCGGGACACTGGCCGCTGTGGGGGGCGTTTTGCTCACGCTTGAGACAACGGCCTATTTCTCCAGTCAAGGCATGGGCTATTTGCTGACAGTCATTGCCGCTGTCTTCATTGGCGGCACGTCCATTTTTGGAGGATCCGGCAAGGTCGTCGGCACTGTATTTGCAGCCTTCATTGTTACCGTAATCGAGGCCGGACTGGTTGCGTCCGGCATTCAGGGGTTTTGGACCCGATTCTTTATTGGCTTTGTCTTCATTCTTTCAGTGACCGCCAACGCGATCATTGAGGATCCGGACAAGGTTCCGCTGGTGCGCATGTTGCGAACCAAAATGCCAAGTCGTTGACCGGCTTACTGAAATTTGAATTTAACAGGAGGAACACCAGAAATGAAAAGTTTAATAGGTACATTCCTAATGGCGCTGACTGCCTTCACGATCGGCACAAGCGAGGCGCCCGCCCAGGATCGAGATCCGGTTGATGGCGGCTTAACAATCTATATGCAACTGGGTGGAAACCCTGGTGGTCCAGCAACACTTGCGCGGGAACTTGGTGCACGCGATGCAGCGCGCGTCCTTGACGTGAATCTGATCGAACAGCACTCGCAGTGGAACCCGCAGCGGATGTTGCAACAAGCAAACGAAGCTCTGGCTGGGGCTCCTGACGCAATCATCGTCATGGGGCATCCGGGTACAGATGCAATGACCGCATTCCTCAATCGTGCAAAGAGTGACGGCGTAACTGTCGTCGTTGGCAACAATAACCTTCCCGGTTCTGGTGCCAGTTACTTTGGCCTGAATAATTACGATGCAGGCGTCAATCTTGCCCGCTTGGCTGCCCAGGAAGGTGGATTGAATTCAGGTGATAAAGTTGTTGTCTATGGCGCCTTCATTGAAGGTGCACCAGGCGCCAATGTCGCTGAAGGTTCACTTGCAGCACTTGATGAAGCTGGCATTGCCTATGACAAGCTGCAGTGGTCCGACGAAGCCGTGCAGGATGCCTCACTCGCTGTGCCTGTTCTCGTCAGCTATCTGGAAAGCAATCCAGACACGCGCGGCATCATAGTACCGGGACATGGCGGTATCACCGCGTTTCTTGGCAAAGTCGTTCGCGATGCTGGAAAAGATGCTGGTGAAATCGTAACCGCTGGTTTCGACATTTCGCCTGCAGCCATCGACGAAGTAAAACGCGGGTATCTGACGCTCGTACTTGACCAGCAGCCATATCTTCAAGGGTTCATGCCTGTTGTCGCAGCCGTTCTGGAAGTCAAATACGGGCTTGGTGGCCTGTTTCTGAACACTGGCGGTGGTGTTGTCACGAAGGACAATGTTGAAATGATCGAGAGCCTGGTTGCCCAAGGCCTCCGATAAGCTTTGAATGCAGGGGCGATAAATCATCATCGCCCCTGCCACTTCTCAGCCTGCTACGACGACACATTGGAGACCCGAGATGGCCGATCAATCCACTGCCGATCAACCCATCGTACGTCTGAATAATGTCGGCAAGGCTTACGGGCCGGTTGTCAGCCTTCAGGATGTATCGTTGGAGATTGGCAGCAACGAAATTGTTGGCTTGATCGGCGACAATGGCGCGGGAAAATCGACCCTGATCAAAATAATGACGGGCGTCGAAACACCAACCACCGGCGAGGTCTTTATCCGGGGGGAGCGTGTGGACTTTTCGAATTACTCTGTCCAGCGCGCCCACGAGCTTCGCATCGAGACTGTCTACCAAACGTCCTCTCTTGGGACCAAACAACCTCTATGGCGAAACTTTTTTGTTGGACGACCGCTGACGAATGCTTTTGGTTTCATAAAAGTGCGCGAACAAAAACGTATTTCCGAACAAATAATGCGCGAGACAATCGGATTTCGCAGCGCAGGCATAGATGTCAATACCCCGGTGGGTCGATTGTCCGGCGGTGAACGACAAGGCGTTGCCATCGGTCGCGCAATGCATTTCGACAGCGATTTGATCGTTCTCGATGAACCAACAGTGGCACTGGCGCTTTCCGAAGTTGAAAAAGTTCTGAATTTTATTCGTTCGATCAAGGAAAACGGTCGGTCATGCATCTACATCGAACATAATATCCACCACGTACACGCCGTCTGCGATCGGTTGATCGTGCTGGATCGCGGTCAGCTTGTTCTGGATTGCGAAGCCAAATCGATGACCTACACCGAGTTGACCGAGTTTTTGCGTGACCTTCATTTCAGAGATGATCACGACACCAAAGTTGCATCCTGATATCGCATTCAACGCCGGCAGGACATTCCATCAGCCGGCCATAAACTGGAAATCAGCCAATGTCTGACCAAAACTCAATTCCCCCTTTGGCGCAGAACGAGTTTGACGGCCTGGTTGGTGTGGCATTCACTGAAATAAACCCGCCCGAGGGCATGTATGCCCGCACCTGGGGCAGCGCCAAACATAATTTATCCGATGGCCTCCATCGCCCCCTTCGTGCAACTTGTCTTGCATTCGCAGCACAGGAAGATTCAGAGCCTCTTTTTTTCATGACACTGGACCTTATGGTCTGGATGTCAAAAGAGGACGAAGAAGGCATAAGGAACCCCATCGAAACCGCCTTGGGTATTTCGCCCGGAAGGCTGTTATTGCAGTTGTCGCACAGCCATGGTGCCCCCTTCACGGACCCTGCCCTGATCGCTGCGCCAGGTGGTGATCTCATTCCGCAATATCGCTCTGAAATTGTTGAAGCTTGCATCAAAATTGCAAACGCGGCCAAGGCCTCAATGAAGCCTTCCATTCTAAGCTGGGGCACCGGCAAATGCGGGCTTGCGTATAATCGCGATCTTGTTTTGCCAGAGACAGGTGAAATTATCTGTGGTGTCAATCCATTGACCAAGGCCGAGGACACTCTTGTCGCCGGGCGCGTTTGCGATATGTCTGGAACAATCCAAGCCACCCTGGTTCACTATGCTGCCCATCCAACGTCATTGGGTGGTGGAAATCGATTGACCTCGCCAGATTACATCGGGGCGATGCGCGAATTGGTGGAACGCGAAACCGACGGGGCCGTTTGCGTGTTTCTTCATGGAGCCGATGGCGAATTAACCCCGCGACGCAGCTTTGAAGCCGACACTGAAGCTGCGGATCAAAACGGGCGCGAGCTTGGTTACGCTGCGCTGTCCGTTCTCGCAGGCCTTTTTCCACCCGGCGAAAGAATGGTGTTCGACAAACGTCTGGAATCTGGCGCCACCTTGGGTCTTTGGCGGTTTGAAAAACAAGCACCAGATCATTCCGCGGTGGCTCAAAAGGGCAGCGTGAAGCTGGAAGTCGGTCAGTTGCCTTCCATTCAGGAATGTCGCGCTGAACATGAAAGCGCTGAGGTGGGCTTCGAAAAGGAAAGAGCACAGCGCAGAATGGACTTCCGGCAAA
>CAZOCA010000175.1:0-6674 GCA_964578105.1 uncultured Pararhizobium sp. | reverse complement strand
TCAAGATAAAGCCGCCAATTTAGCGCTGAACTTTCGTTTTACGTGGGTTTTTGACGTGTCGATCGTTTTGTGTTGCTGCTCTCAGTGGCGCGCGGAAATACATTGTAGATCCTGGAAATCTGTCCAAACCTGAAAATGCCCGCCCTAAATCCAGCGAAATCCTATGGTTGGCGCCTGTGTGCCGCCAAACATTTCGTGAGATCGCACAAAAGCGTCTCCGCCAAGCGCCGCATAAAATCCGGTCGCCTGATCATTTGCCTCAAGTGCCCAGACAATCAGCGGTCCATGCTCCATGTCTTTCAACTCTGCACGCACACGGTCAAACAACGTTCGACCAAATCCCAGTCCCTGATACTCCGGCAGCAGATACAATTCGAAAATCTCGCCCCAGCGTGAAATTGCGTAAGGTGGGTAATTACGGCGACCGGTGCCGAAATTAGCATAGCCGACAACACGGCCATCAAATTCCAACACCAGAAGCCGGGATTGCCGCACCCTTGCGCCGCCACCGCTCATGCGCCCGCCGATGGAAGCCGGTTCCGCATTCAACTTTTCAACCGCCGAATGCCACCAATGCTGGTTGCGCCGTGCAATGGATTCACGCAGCGCAGTCCCGTTCAAAATGCCATGATAGGCATTGAACCAGGACGCCCGATGCACCTGTGACAAAACAGCGGCATCGCCAATTTCAGCTACTCGTATATGTATCGATGAACTGTCCATGATGTGAATGATTCGTTAACAATTGGGCAGGATCGTGGCTGGCGCAAACTATCCTTGGTTTTGCTGTCTCCGCAATGTTGCAACCCGCAATGTCATTACCACCAATGCAAACACCATAAGATGGCCGCACGTCTCCAGCGTTTCCTCCAGATTGTGACGCCAGACCGCAAATTCAGGCAGGAAGGCCAGATAACCCCGGTCAACAATTTTCGAGAGCAGGTAAATCAGGAATGCACCACTCAGAAAAAAACGGATCACGCGGCACTGCAGAAATTCGCTGATTTGGCTTCGGCTCAGCCAGCCCCAGATAATGATGGCCACCAATGCAATGTAGAACCCGTTATTGGTGCCCCAAAAATGCAACTCTCTGAAAAACAAAGACCAGACAAAACAGGCCAGGAGAAGAGAGAATCTCGTACCGACCCATCGATGAACCGCCAGCACTAATGCGGCGGTCATTCCGATGACAACAGGCGCAACGATTTCCTGAACAGGCTTTTCAGTCATCCACCCTATTGGCGTTTTTGTTATGGCCCAAATAACCAGAGACAGAACAAACGGCAGCAACCAGACAAGCAAGGAGATGGATTTAAGAACATCGACAGCCGTTTTTGATAAAGATACAAAAAGCTCTGTGAGCCGTGCCCTGACTGTTGTGGCAGTTCTAGCAGTCATAATCCGTCCAGTTCAGCACAAATTGCGTTGACCCAAATGATAGCACGAAACTTTATTCGCCAGCCAATCATATCAGAGCAGAATCCGCGTCTTCAGACCCCGCGCTCACCCCGGTCATGACGGTGTTAGGGCGGTGTCAGGACAGTTTTTTATCATACCGGACAAAGTCGCTCAAAGTTCCAATCCGGTCATACAGGTGCCGCGCAGTTTGGTTTCCCGTATTGGTGAACCAATAAAGATGATTGGCGCCAAGGCGTCTGGCTTCTGCGGAAGCAGCTTCAATCAGGGCTCGGCCAACGCCGCCACCGCGTTTCGATCCGGCAACATACAAATCTTCAAGATAGCAGCGCGGTTCAACATCCCATGTGTTGAGATGCATCAGACAATGGGCAAAGCCAACAACGACACCATCCTTATCTTCCGCCACAAGCGCAAAAAAGCTGCCCTGCTCACCTGCAATGCGTGACCAGGTGCTTTCCGTGATGGTGTCACTTAACGTCACTTCGTAGAATGCAAGATAGCCATCCCACAAACCTTGCCAGGCCACTTTGTCTTCGGGCTTGATAGCGCGGATAATCACAGCGGTCTCAAATCCCGAACCACCAGGCTGCAAGCCCGAGAAACGCGAAAAAACCGACAACATCGGTCACTGTGGTCACAAATACACCAGACGCAATGGCCGGGTCTGCCTTCAGCTTATCGAGCACAATCGGGATCAGAATGCCTGCCAGACCGGCAGAAAACATGTTGATGATCATGGCCAGGGCAATGATTACGGACAGCGCCGCATTGCCAAACCACATGGCGGTAACCAGGCCGATGACGATGGCAAACAGAAGCCCGTTAATCAGGCCCACGGTGCTTTCACGCAGAATAATGCGGCGCACATTGTAGGAATCCAGTTCGCGTGTTGCCAAAGCGCGCACAGCAACTGTCATGGTCTGAGTGGCCGCATTGCCACCCATGCTCGCCACGATAGGCATCAGAACCGCCAAAGCGACCATCTGCTGGATCGTGGCATCAAAGAGACCAATGATAACAGAAGCCAGCACAGCCGTGCCAAGATTGACCATCAGCCAGATAAAGCGACTGCGCACGGCATTGAAGACATTATCCGAAATCTCCTCATCACCCACACCGACCATGCGCTTGAAATCTTCTTCATGCTCTTCCTGAATGACATCCACAATGTCATCAATGGTCAGCACACCAACCAGGCGCTCCGATTCATCAACAACAGCGGCGGTCACCAGATTGTAGCGCTCAAAGGTTCGGGCAACTTCTTCCTGATCTTCTTCGGCATGCACGGTATGGGCCGTTTCGCCCATAATATCAGAGACAGAAACGGGACGCTTGGTGCGCAACAGACGATCCAGCGCCACAGTTCCCAAAAGGCGGTACGTGGGATCGACCACGAACAATTCATAGAAGCTCTCGGGCAGATCATCCGTATCACGCATGTAGTCAATCGCCTGACCGACCGTCCAGAACGGTGGAACGGCAATATACTCGGTCTGCATCCGCCTCCCGGCGGATTCTTCGGGATAATTCAAAGACCGCTGAAGAACGACCCTTTCCAGAGCCGGAAGCTGATCCAGAATTTCCGCCTGATCTTCAGCAGACAGATCTTCCAGAATAAAAACGGCATCATCACTGTCGAGTTCCGACAGGCCTTCGGCAACCGTATCAACCGGTAGATTTTCCAAAAGGCTCAGACGAACGCCTTCATCCAACTCGGTCAGGGCCGTAAAATCAAAGTCAGACCCAAGCAGCGCAATCAGCCGCGAGCGCTCCGGTGCCGGCAGAGCCTCAATCAAATCCGCCAAATCTGCTTCATGCAGATCAATTGTCAGTTGACGCGCAAGAGCTTTATCACTGCCCTCAATCGCAAGCAGAACCGCATCCACAAAGATGGTCGCCATGCCGCCGGTCTCCGGATCATGGATCGTCCATTCCGGCGCAGCGGCATTCTGTCCGCCTAGCGGATCACTTTCGTCATTCGAAGAAGTGTTTTGCACCATGATTGTGAGCTTCTGGATGTCAGGGTTTCAACATCCATAGCGCCTTATTGGCGAACATCCAACGCAAAGAACGATGGCCCGAAAGATTTCAGGAAATCATCCCGTCAATTTGCGGAACCATGACTTTCAGCAAATCGGCAATTTCGGTTTTGGTTTTGGAAAACCGATAGGACGGTACGGGAATCGAAAGAGCGTAGATCTGACCTGTGGGGTCGCGAAATCCGTAACCAACGGCTGAAATGCCTTCAGTATGTTCATCAAAATCCCAGGCAAGGCCAGTGGCGCGAATATCCTCAAGCTCTGCAATAAGCGTGGATAATGCTTTGTCCGACTGGCTGGCTTTCAGCTCCCGCGCGGCCAGAGTGGCTGCTATTTCATCATCAAGCAACGCCAGCGCGGCTTTGCCATTTGCAGTGGAGATCAAAGGGAAGTTTTCACCCACCGCCGAAACCGTTCTCACTCGGTGTGTGCCCACAACCTGATCAACGAACACCAGATGATCCTCTCGCAACACAGCCAGATCGACCGTCTCGCCCGAGCGTTCAGCTATTGTCGACATGATAGGCCGCAGCAATTCAGCCGCATCTACCCGCCCTGCTGCCGCCAGTGACTGGATTTCCGGCCCCAGGCGCAACCCGCCTTCAGCTGCTGTATTCATGATCAGCTTTTCTGCCAGCAACGCATTGACGATGCGCTGGACAGTCGAGCGCGGCAGGCCTACCCGATCTGAGATCTGCCCCAGACTGAGACCGCCATTGTCCTGCTTCAACACGCGGAGAATCTCGGCCGCACGGGCAATAACTTGCACACCCTGATGTTGCGCAGATTTGCGCGTGACAGCTTGCTCCATTGGATGTGTCGAACCTAACGAATCGGTTTCTGCAGATGTCATTCCTACATCCTTTCGCCAAAGAAATGGATTGTTGGAGAAATAATCCAAAAACTCTTGACCGCATTATGGTACATATGTATCGTAATGCAATACATTTGATCAATTTGCTGAACTTTGGGAGGAGTGAGCATGAGCATCACAGTCCGCGGCATAGAATTTCAAGACAATCTGAATAACGACATGGGGGTTGAGTTTTACAACCTTTCCCACCGTTTTGGCTTCCAGTGCCCCAACTGGCCATATTTTCGAGATGTTCAGATAGAACGCAAGCATTATATGGCGAAATCCGGCGTATTGAGCCAGACCATCACCACCACAATGCACGTAACCACACACATTGACGCTCCTGCCCATGTGGTCCCCGGCACACCCTTTATTGACGAAGTTCCGCTGCCGCATTTCTTCGGGTCTGGCCTCGTTGTGTCCATTCCAAAAAAGAAATGGGAGCAGATAACAGCCGACGATCTGGAAAAAGCCTGTGGCCATGCCATTCGCAAGAATGACGTTCTGATCATCAATACTGGCTGGCACAAGGAATACGAAGACGGCGATTATTTTGCCTATTGCCCGGGCCTCGTTCCTTCCGCCGCCGAGTGGATGGTGGAAAAAGGCATCAAGGTAGTTGGTCATGATACACAGGCAAATGACCACCCTCTGGCAACAGCCATCGGCCCGCAGCGCAATGGTCCGATCCTGCCGCATCTGGAAGCCGAATATAAAGAATGGTCCGGCGGTGTTGACTGGAAAGATGCGTTCCCCGAGTGGGAACCAGTCCACAACATACTTTTCTCAAACGGCATTCTGGGTATCGAAAACGTGGGCGGCGATCTGGATGCGATCACCGGCAAACGCTGTACCTTTGCCTTCTTCCCATGGAATTGGGATCGCGGTGATGGCTGCATCATCCGTCTGGTTGCCATGATCGACAAGGGCCAGCAATACCGCATCGAAGCCGGCGAGTCGTTCTGATGCATGTCAAACGCTTCGCTGATACCGAATCTTATGACGCCCCCAATCATAGGGGCGTCGTAGGACTGAGGCTGCAGGGTTTTGAAGATGGCGGTCCTGAAAACCAGTGGATTGGTTATTCTCAATTCCTGCCGGGTGGTGGCGCCGGACCCGATTCCACACCTTTTGAAAAAGTTTATGTGGTTCTGTCCGGTGAAATGACCGTCATTATCGATGGTAAGGAAACCGTTCTTGGCGCAATGGATTCATGCACGATTGCGCCCAATGAAATGCGCGAAATCGTGAACCGGTCCAAACACACCTGCAACATGCTTGTTGTGATTCCCTATCCGGACGGCAAGCGGCCAGGAGCAGCCTGATGAGCTTTGAAAACCCACTCGACATGTTCAATGTCAAAGGCAAGGTTGCACTGATTACCGGCGCGTCTGGCGCTTTTGGTGCGGTCGCCGCAAAGGCGCTTGCAGGTGCCGGTTGCAAATTGGTGCTGGCTGCAGGCAATGCTGATGCTTTGGCTGAAATCGAAGCCGAATGCAAAGCGGCCGGTGCCGAAGTTGAGGCGCTGAATGCACGCCCCGATGACGAAGCCAAATGCGGTGCCATGGTCGAGGCAGCTGTCAAACGCTTTGGCCAGCTTGATATTCTTGTTGTAGCCTCAGGCATGAACAAGGTTGCCAAAATCAAAGACATGCCGGTCGAAACCTTCACATCTGTGATGGATGCAAATGTTACCCAGTCCTGGATGTTGGCAAAAGTTGCAAGCGTCCAGATGACAGCACAGATTGACGCTGGCACATCGGACACCGGAAAAATTGTTCTGGTCTCCTCTGCCCGTGGCCTGCTCTTTCATCCTGCTGGCTACAGTGCATATTGTGCCTCAAAGTCTGCCGTTGACGGCATTACAAAAGCGCTGGGCTGCGAATTGGGCCCGACCGGCATCACGGTCAACGCCATCGCGCCAACCGTATTCCGTTCGCCCCTCACCGCCTGGATGTTTGGCGATACGGATGAAGCCAAGGCTGTGCGTGCCGGCTTCCTGGCACGCGTACCAAAAGGACGGCTTGGCGAACCGGAAGATCTGGTCGGGCCCCTCCTGTTCCTGGCCTCAAAAGCATCTGACTTTTATACAGGGCATATCCTGTATGCAGATGGCGGATATACGGCGGGTTAAATGTCCTCAGCAAGCTTGCGCAACATAGCGATCATCGGTGCGGGTCTTATGGGTCATGGCATCGCCCTGACCTTTGCCCGCGCTGGATATGCTGTCCGTGTCTACGATCCGGTCGCAGACAGTCTGGAGACCCTGAAGGCGCGCATTTCTGACAGTTTGATCGCTCTGGGCGTGCACGCTGATGATGTGCCCGCCATCATAACCAACGTTACACCCTGCACCGATC
>CAZOCA010000174.1:0-6678 GCA_964578105.1 uncultured Pararhizobium sp. | reverse complement strand
ATGCGCAGCCCGATACGATTGCAGCGCTTCGCGAAGAGCTTGGCCTGAACGTCTCGGCGTTTCAGCGCTATGTGAATTGGGTCAGTGGTATGCTGACGGGTGATTTCGGTACCTCCTATACCTATCGCACGCCTGTGGCGGATATGATCGGCGACCGTATGTGGATCTCCCTGCCGCTGGCGCTTTATGCGCTGTTGCTGTCTACGCTGATTGCCTTTCCAGCCGGTATACTGGCCGCCAGCAAGCGCGGCTCTGTGGCCGATACGCTGGTTATGGGGATTACGCAATTGGGGGTCGCCATTCCCAATTTCTGGTTTGCGATGTTGATGGTACTGGTGTTTGCCATCAATCTGCGCTGGTTTTCGGCCGGGGGATTTCCCGGTTGGGATGGCGGCTTCTGGCTGGCGGTGAAAGCATTGACCCTGCCTGCGATATCTCTGGCCTTGCCACAAGCGTCCATTCTGGCGCGGGTGATGCGTTCAGCGCTGCTGGATACGCTGGGTGAGGATTTTGTCCGCAGCGCCCGGGCCAAGGGCCTGACGCGTCGTCAGGCGCTGTGGCGGCATGCTTTGCGCAATGCCATGATCCCGGTTCTGACCATTATCGGATTGCAGTTTTCCTTTCTGCTGGCCGGTGCGATCATCATTGAAAATGTGTTTTTTCTGCCGGGGCTGGGGCGTCTGGTGTTTCAGAGCATTTCCCAGCGCGATCTGATTGTGGTGGAAAGCGTTGTGATGTTGCTGGTTTTTGCCGTGGTCATAGTCAATTTCTCGGTCGACCTTGCCTATGCGTTGGTTGATCCGCGTTTGCGGAGGCGCAGTTGATGACGGCTTTTGATACCTCTTCGAACGATGCGAGCGTCCTGCGGCAAGTGCTGCGGTCGCGCAGTCTGATCATTGGCCTGGTGCTGAGCGCGGTGTTCATCGGTGCGGCGCTGGTGTCCTATGTGTGGACGCCATTTGATGCGGAAGCGCTGAATATTCCCAACAAGCTGAAATCACCTGATGCGGTGCACTGGTTCGGCACGGATCATTTTGGCCGCGATATCTTCTCCATGATCATGGTTGGCGCCAGAACCTCAATCGCGGTGGCACTGATAGCTGTGGGCATTGGCATCTTGCTGGGCGTGCCGCTGGGTCTGGCCTCTGCTGCACGCAATGGCGGCTGGCTGGATGAGGTGATCATGCGCGGCAATGATCTGGTGTTTGCGTTTCCTGCACTGCTGATTGCCATCATGATCACCGCCGTATTTGGGCCCAGCGCGGTGAATGCCATCATTGCCATTGGCATTTTCAATATTCCGGTTTTCGCCCGGTTGTCTCGCGGCTCGGCCCTGTCACTTTGGACACGGGATTATGTGTTGTCGGCGCGGGTCGCCGGAAAGGGCGCCTTGCGCATTTCCATTGAGCATATTCTGCCAAACATCATGAATCTGTTGATTGTGCAGGGCACGATCCAGTTTTCGCTCGGCATTCTGGCCGAAGCAGGCCTCAGCTATGTGGGGCTTGGTGCCCAGCCGCCCATTCCAAGCTGGGGCCGGATGCTGGCAGATAGCCAGACCCTGATTACGCTGGCCCCGCATATGGCGCTGTTCCCCGGTTTTGCCATTTTGCTGACGGTTCTGGGCCTTAATTTGATGGGAGATGGGCTGCGCGATCTGCTGGACCCACGGCTGCGGAATGCACGCCGATGAGCCTTTTGCAGATCGATCAACTCAGCCTTGCCATTCACGGCACACCTATTTTGCGCGATATCTCGTTTGATCTGGATGCAGGCCAGATTGTCGGCGTGATTGGCGAATCCGGATCTGGAAAATCCATGACAGCCTATTCGGTGATGCAATTATTGCCGGAAGGGTCGCGGACAGATGGGGCCATTCGGCTAAATGGCGATAATCTTCTCAGCCTATCTGAAGAGCAGATGTGTTCGTTACGCGGTGATGAACTGGGCATGGTGTTTCAGGAACCGATGACAGCGCTGAACCCGGTTAAAAGCATTGGCGATCAGGTGGCTGAAACGGTGCGCATTCACCGGCAGGCTTCACGCGCTGAATCCTTGCGCATTGCCCGCGAAACATTGGACCGGGTGGAGCTGCCGGCGGACCGCTTTCCGCTGTCGCGCTATCCGCATGAATTATCCGGCGGGCAGCGCCAGCGTGTGGTGATTGCCATGGCGATTGCCTTGCGCCCCAAGGTGCTGATTGCTGATGAGCCGACCACGGCGCTGGATGTCACGACACAGGCGCAGATATTGAAACTTTTGCGGCGGCTGGTGCGCGAAGACAATATGGCGCTGATGATGATCACCCATGATCTGGCAGTGGTGTCTGATCTGGCCGATGATATTGTTATCATGAAGTCGGGTGAAGTTGTGGAAACCGGGGCGGCCAAAACCTTGTTTCAGTCGATGACGCATCCCTATACGAAGGCGTTGTTTGAAGCCTCGTCCCATGTGCCGGACAGGGAGGCGGACAGCGATGCGGAAGCGGCACCATTGCTGCAAATCAGCCATGTGTCGCGGGATTATGTTCTGCCGCGCACATCCCTGTTGGCATCGCCGCCCAAATTCCGTGCGGTGAATGATGTCAGCTTCTCGATCCAAAAGGGCGAAAGCCTTGGTCTGGTCGGCGAAAGCGGGTGCGGCAAGTCCACTTTGACCCGCGCCATTCTAGGGCTGGAAGAAGTTCAGGAAGGCGAGATTCTGATTGAGGGCACACCTGTTTTTTCCGGCCATGAGGTGCAGCGTTCTGTGCGGCGAAAAATGCAGGTGGTGTTTCAGGACCCTTATGGTTCTTTCAACCCACGGCACAGGGTTGCGCGATTGGTGTCGGAACCGTTCCATCTTCTGGATACGCAGCCAAGCAGCGCTGCGCGGGCAGAGGCTGTGGCAGAAGCGCTGGAAAGTGTGGGCCTGGAGAGTTCGGACGGACGGAAATATATTCACGAATTTTCCGGTGGTCAGCGCCAGCGCATTGCCATTGCCCGCGCATTGATTATCAAGCCGAAACTGATTGTGCTGGATGAGGCCGTTTCGGCGCTGGATGTCTCCATTCGGGCACAAATACTGGACCTTCTGGCAGATCTGTCGGACAGATTTGGCCTGACATATCTGTTCATTTCTCATGATCTGTCTGTGGTGCGCTCCATTACTGACCGGGTTCTGGTCATGAAGGCGGGGCAGATTGTGGAAGAGGGCCAAACCGACGCTGTTTTTGACAATCCGCAACATGCTTACACAAAATCACTGATTGAGGCTGCGCCAAGCCTTCCCGAATTACCGACCGAACTACCAGCCGAATTGGCAACACAGAACGAGGTTTCCATATGACAGGCCTTCAAGACCTTTGGTTTGATCCATCGCTCTGCTTTATCGGGGGGCGCTGGGTTCCCCCTGTTCAAGGTGGATTACTGCCACTTGAAAACCCGTCAAATGGCGAAGTTCTGTGCGAAATTGCGCGCGGCACCAAGGAAGATATTGATGCAGCCGTTGCAGCGGCCAGCAACGCCAGCACTGGTGAATGGGGGCGGATGACGGCACCAGAGCGCGGCCGTGTTCTGACGCGGCTTGGCTATCTGATTCTTGACCGGACAGAAGAATTGGCCGAGCTGGAAGCGCTTGATGTGGGCAAGCCTTTGAAGCAGGCGCGCGCAGATGTGCTGGCACTGGCGCGCTATATGGAATTTTACGGCGGCGCGGCCGACAAGATACACGGCACAACAATCCCGTATCTTGATGGCTACACCGTCTATTCCCTGCGCGAACCGCATGGTGTGACGGGCCATATTGTGCCCTGGAATTACCCGATGCAGATCATCGGTCGCTCGGTTGGGGCAGCGCTTGCCATGGGCAACGCCGCTGTTCTTAAGCCGGCTGAAGAAGCCTGCCTGACAGCCTTGGCCTTTGCGGATTTGGCGCATGAAGCGGGTCTGCCCGCCGGCGCGTTGAATGTGGTGCCTGGCCTTGGGGAAGAGGCCGGTGCCGCGCTGGCAGCGCATAAGGGAGTTCACCATATTTCCTTTACCGGCTCCGTTGCCGTGGGCTCACTGATCCAAAGCGCGGCTGCACCAAATTGTGAGCCCGTGACGTTGGAGCTTGGGGGAAAATCGCCGCAGCTTGTTTTTGATGATGCGGATCTGGATGCGGCGCTGCCTTTCCTTGTGAATGCAGGCATTCAAAATGCCGGACAGACCTGCTCTGCCTCTTCGCGCATTCTGGTGCAGCGCGGCCTGTATGATCGTGTGGTGGCAACTATGGCTGCGCGCTATGGCGCGCTGCTGGTGGGGCCTGCGCTGTCTGATCTGGATATCGGGCCGCTGATCTCGGCGCGTCAGAAAGAGATCGTGACTGGATTTTTGGCGAATGGCGGTGATCTGGAACAGGTGGCCACCGGCCGCATTGTCGGGGATGCGCCTGACAGCGGCCACTATGTTGCGCCTGTCCTGTTTGCAGCAGTCACGCCGGAGCATGTACTGGCACAAAGCGAGATTTTCGGGCCGGTGCAGGTCATCATTCCATTTGACGATGAAGATGAGGCCATTGCCATCGCCAATGGCACGGATTTCGGCCTGGTTGCTTCAGTCTGGACCCGCGATGGGGCGCGGCAAATGCGTACCGCAAAGGCCATCCATTCCGGCCAGGTGTTTATCAATAATTATGGCGCTGGCGGCGGGGTGGAACTGCCTTTTGGCGGAGTTGGCAAATCAGGTCATGGCCGGGAAAAAGGGTTTGAGGCGCTTTACGGGTTTTCACGATTAAAGACCGTTGCAGCTTATCACGGGTAACAGGAGAGAATCATGCGCCTAGAAGGTAAAACAGCCATTGTGACGGGCGGAGCGTCCGGCTTTGGCGCAGGCATTGTGCGCAAATTCATTGCGGAAGGTGCGCGGGTGATGGTCGCCGATATCAATGCGGCAGGCGCGAAAGCCATGGCGGATGAATTGGGCGATCAGGCCATGTCTTTCGGCGTTGATCTGACCCATTCCGATCAGGTCAAAGCCATGGCCGATTCAGCGATAGAAGCCTTTGGCGGTGTTGATATTCTGATCAATAATGCGGGCATTACCCATCTTCCGGCGCCCATGGAAGATGTCAGCGAAGCGGATTTCGACCGGGTTCTGGCGGTAAATGTCAAATCGGTTTATTTGACGGCTAAATATCTTGTGCCGCATATGAAAAGCCGGTCCATGGGCGCTATTCTCAACGTGGCCTCGACAGCTGGTGTCAGCCCGCGCCCAAACCTGAATTGGTACAATTGCAGCAAGGGCTGGATGATCACCGCCACGCGCACCATGGCCGTCGAGCTGGCCCCTGCGCGCATTCGCGTCAATGCTATCAATCCGGTGGCCGGTGAAACACCGCTGCTGAAATCCTTCATGGGTGAAGACACGCCGGAAATCCGCGCCAAATTCCTGGCGACGATTCCCCTTGGCCGGTTTTCCACACCGGAAGATATGGGCGCAGTATCGTGCTTCCTGTGCTCGGATGAAGCCAGCATGGTGACGGGTGTATGTATGGAAGTGGATGGCGGGCGGTGTATCTGAGGCCCATTTGGCAGCCGGCTTCCCGGCTGCCATTCAGACTAATTAATTATCAGTTCCGGCCCCATCAGCAGGGTTGGCAGCCAGGTTGATATGATCGGCACATAGGTGACCAGGATCAGGAACACGAACAGCACGGCCAGAAAGGGCAGGGCTGCGCGGACGACGGCCATCATAGGCATTCGGGCAACGCCTGAAGTGACGAACAGATTGAGGCCGACCGGCGGTGTGATCATGCCGATTTCCATGTTGACCACCATGATGATGCCGAGATGGATCGGGTCAATGCCAAGTTCCATGGCAATCGGGAACACCAGCGGTGCGACGATGACCAGAAGGCCTGATGGCTCCATGAACTGACCGCCGATCAGCAGGATGATGTTGACGACGATCAGGAAGGCGATGGGTCCCAGACCCGCATCCAGCATGACACCGGCAATGTGCTGCGGCACCTGCTCGTCGGTGAGGACGTGTTTCAGGATCAGCGCATTGGCGATGACGAACATCAGGACAATGGTCAGACGCCCGGCTTCAAACAAGGTTTGCTTGGTGTCCTTGTGGAAAAAAGCCGTGATAAGGGCCGTCGGCTTTTGCAGCAGGTTCTTCTTTTCCTGGCCATCGCGTTCGGCCAAAGGGCCCATATCGCGATAGACGAAGACGGCAACGATAAAGGCATAGACCGAGGCAACAGCGGCGGCTTCTGTAGGTGTGAAAATTGCCGACGTGATGCCGGGAATGCCGTAAATGCCAACCATGATGATGACAATCAGCATCAGGCCCCAGACCGCATCGCGGAAGGATGCCCAGATCTCGCGCCAACCGGCCCAGGTGCCTTTCGGCATTTTTTTGTATGTGGCAATGACGTAGATCGTAATCATCAGGAAGAGACCGGCCAGAATGCCGGGAATGACACCCGCCAGGAACATGCGTCCGACAGAGACATCAACCGCTGCGGCATAGACCACCATGACGATGGACGGCGGAATGAGAATGCCCAATGTGCCCGCATTACAGATGACGCCTGCGGCAAATTCCTTGGTGTAACCGGCCTGACGCATGGCTGCGATGACGATGGAACCAATGGCGACAACGGTGGCTGGTGATGAGCCGGAGAGGGCGGCAAACATCATGCAGGCAAAGA
>CAZOCA010000173.1:0-6678 GCA_964578105.1 uncultured Pararhizobium sp. | reverse complement strand
TCGTAACGCATCAGGACGATCGCCACCTACCTGAAGTGCGTCGCACAATTGACCGGATGTGTCGTGTGCTTGAAGAGCGCCATCGATAGTGAATAGCCGCACGTCTGACCCACATCTGGATGGTTCTATAGGCTTGATCAGCGGCCCACCCCCGCAATAGACCATCGCATTGGCAAGCATCAAAAAATCAGTCACGCTGAGGTCGGTGACATCTGCCGAAACAGGTGATACGCAAGACGCCGCTCAAGCCTGTGACTCTGGCAGAGCTGGCAGCGCTTGCCAAAACAAATGAGATGGAAGCAGCAAAATGATCGAGCGCATTGATACCGGACCGCGAATGAGTAAAATCGTGAAACACAATGGCGTTGCTTATTTGTGCGGGCAAGTGGGCGACGGAGACACGGTTGCAGATCAGACGCGTGATTGTCTGTCTCGCGTCGATGCGCTGCTTCACAAAGCTGGGTCCTCTCGCGAAAACATATTGCAGGCGACCATCTGGCTGGCAGATATGAAGGATTTCTCCGATATGAATGCGGTTTGGGACGCATGGGTGCCAGAGGGCTTTGCTCCGGCACGCGCCTGTGGCGAAGCAAAGCTGGCACGTGAAACGTTGAAAGTCGAGATCATCATCATAGCTGCCTGCGATTGACGTCTTGCAGAGCAACTGGCGCATGCCTTTGGATGGATCGCGAGAACATTTCAGCGAAATCTGAAGGCTACTCCATAGACAATTGAAACGTGTTCATGCCGAAATCCTTCCCGTTGATCCGAAGCATCAAATGCTGATTGCCTTCGTAATATCGTCGTGTTGTCACCGGTTTGATCGCGTGCCGTCTCGTTAGGGAACGACGTTCACCAACATCCAGGAAAATGGTCGTCCATTTGAACACTTTCGGCATATGCAAGCCATTTGCCTTCTTGAAATGTACGACATAGTCGATAAGCAGCCTCTGCGGCTGGCTGGCTGTTGACCGAATTTCGGTTGAAAAATCGATGCTGCCCCCAAGAACAATTGTCGGCTTAGTGATTGTGATATGGGGCTCAACAATCTCAGGACCGTGAAAGCCGAATGCCGCAAGCGCACCGGGATGCCCCTGTTTGATAAGGCTTCGGCATGCGTGCCTGACAAGCTTTCGGCGCGGCTCGGGCGCATCACGCAGCCATTGCAACGCCAACTCGGCAACAAGATCAGGGTGATCCTTGGCAATATCGTTGAGATGATTGGCGACCGAGCGACGCACATATTCACTTGGGTCATCCCTGAGCGCGTATAGTATGGGAAGCGTGGCTGATGGATCGGCGATCAATCCTTTCAGCCGCATGCCCCAGGGCAGGCGTGGTCGTGTTCCTTCCGAGGCAAGTCTGCGAACGTGATGATTGTCATCATGGACCCAGCTCAAAATTATTTTCAGAGCGCGGCTCGGATCGTCATCAATGAAAGGCCTTACATCAAACTCGGATGTCCCGCGTTTCGTCATTTCCTTCAACAAGGCAAGAGATGCATCAAAGTCGTTCAAACCATGCTTGCCGACAATTTCGGTCAGTGGCCAGACGCCCCAGCCGCACATGCCTTCCCTCGTACTGGATCGGCCTGCGCTATTTTCCGCATCGGGATGCAGCATAGAGGCAAGGATGGCATAGCGCTTCTCAACCTGCTGCGGCAGCACGTCGTGAATGGCGTCTGCAAGCAGGCTGACCCGCTCTTTCAACTCAAGATGCGGCAGGCGCTGCAGCAAGGGTGCAACGAAACTGTCCAAATCCAGAGACGGAAGGAGCTTGCCAAGCGACCCGGCAAGCAAACCCACAAGTTCCGGAGAGATCTCGTTTTTGAAGGGTTCCATCAAACATCAACCGGCTGAGAATGACGCAAGCAACCCGCAATGCGCGACACCCTCAGCCATGTTCTCCGGGTCAAAATCCATCAACGAAAAATACTGGCCTACGGCTTCGGATTTTTGCGCCTTTTCAAATATAGCGTCCGCATGCGCACGGCTTTCCCAAAGAATGATGTCCATATATGTGCCATCTTCCTTGCGCACCAGATCACGGCGGACGAAGCCGTCCTGCCCAGTGAGGAATTGCGTCTGAAAGGTTTCGGAGGCCTTGATCAACTCATGTTCGGTCTTGCCTTCTGCCAGTTTGATTAACGCCAGTTCGATGATCCGATCGCTCATTTGGTATCCTTTTTGATGTGTTCATTCTGAGTACGGATTCACTCTATTTGTAATTATGCCATATTATGTCATATTTGATTGATGCATATCCTGTCCCGCCTGGAACGGCTCGATCTTCTGGAGTCCTGGCTCAAATCTGACGAGCCCCTTGTCCTGAAACACGCAGCAACGGAGCTGGGTGTCAGTCTGCGCACGGTCAATCGCGACATTGAAATCCTGAGGGAGCGAGGCGTTCCGGTAGAAGCTGACAGGGGCCGCGGCGGCGGCGTTCGCCTGCAAAGCACCTGGGGTGTTGGCCGGGTGAATTTGACCTTTGAGGAAGTCATCGATCTGCTGATCGGCCTTGCGATAGGCGAACACCAGCACCACGCCATACAGATGGCAAAAGCCAACAGCATCCGGCGCAAACTGCTCGCCTCTTTTTCCCATCCCGATCAACGGCGCATAAACAGCCTGCGTGACAGGATCAGAACAGGTGCGACTTCGTCCAGTGAAGTTATATCTTCCCTGGAGTCGGACGGCATACAGGTTGGAGATCAGCTTAAACGGGCCTTCTTTCTGATGCGCGCCATAGAAATCGATTATACGGACGGTCAAGGTGCAGTGTCCGTAAGAACAGTTGAACCACACTACCTCGTCCACAATCCTCCGGTCTGGTACGTCATGTGCTGGGACCGATTGCGCAATGACATCCGAACTTTCCGCTGTGACCGCATCGACAATGCCAGCGTCGTCGACGAGCAATTTGCGCTGCGTCCCTTTGCTGAATTTGCACGGACGATGGAAGGCAATGACACGGAGCGAATCTAACCCGGCATGGGCAGCGCTGCGTAGAGGCCGGAGTGAGATGGGCGTTCAAGTGAGGGCGTTCTGAATCACGTCAACATTCACACCGCCAAACTGTTTATGTAGTTATTGATTGAACAAATTCAATATTAAAAAACAAAAATTTATTGTTTACTTACATTATTGACCTGCATCAATTTTATATTGGAAGACATCAATATCATTACTTTATCATAAAAATAAAGGAGGGTGATATGGGTATCGTATCTGGTAAAACTGCACTGGTCACTGGCGCTGGAGCCGGTATCGGTCGGGCGACAGCGCGTAAATTCAGCACTGAGGGTGCCAAAGTTGTTGTCTCGGATATAGACAGCACAGGCGGGATAGAAACTGTTCGGCTCATTCACGCAGATGGCGGTAAAGCAATTTTCATTCAGGCGGACTGCAGCAAACCTGAAGACGTGAAAGCTCTGATCGAGGGTGTGGTCGAGGAATATGAGTCCCTTGACTGTGTCTGCAACAATGCCGGCATTGAGGGAAAAATTGCTCCCTTCGCCGAACAGACCATCGAGAATTACGACGCCGTCATGAATGTAAATGCCCGCGGCATGTTTTTATGCCTTCGGGCGGAAATCCGGGAAATGCTGACATCCGGTGGCGGTGCCATTGTCAATCTGGCATCAATTGCGGGCCTGATAGGGTTTCCAGGAATTGCGCCCTATACCGCATCAAAACATGCTGTGAATGGTCTGACAAAAAATGCGGCCCTTGAATATGGCAAGGATGGTATTCGGGTAAACTCCATCTGCCCCGGCGGCATTGACACACGCATGCTGGATTCTCTTGCAGAACAGACCAGCGGCGGCCAGCAGACCAGCCAACAGATGATGGCACCGCTTCATCCCCTCGGGCGCATTGGAACGCCAGAAGAAGTGGCTGAACTGATTGTCTGGCTGTGCTCCGATCGGGCCGCTTTCATAACCGGAGCGAACATCCCGATTGATGGCGGCTACGTTGCTCAATAGGGATAGCCCAGGCCTCTAAAATCCGTTGCGCGCTGTCATCCCCAATTGTCACTCATGGCGCGCAACGCATCTGCCCGGCTGATCTGTCCCACAAGCCGACCATTTTCCATAACGGGAAACCGTCGGAAGGAACTGTCAGAAAAACACTGGTCGCGGCCACAATGTCCATGCCAGCATCAAGCGTCTGGACATCTGTCGACATATAGGCGCTCACGGGCTTGCCCCAGTCCCTGTAGTAACTCGCGGCCAGCGCCGCTGCCAGACAATCTTTCTTTGACAAAACCCCCACAAGCTTGCCACTGGCATCGACAACCGGCGCGCCGGAAATGTGCTTTTCCAGCAAAATATTCATGGCATGGTTGATCTCCATGTCTGGAGACAGGGTGATCAGATCACGAGACATGTAATCGGCAACAATTGAGGCAGAGCTCATTGCGGCTCCTCCAATATGCGTTTTGCGCGGCAAGCGCCGCAATCAATGTCTTTCATGCAGGCCAGACCGCCACAGGACCCGTTGATCGGTTTGCGACCGGCCATCACGCCAAGGGCAAGGCCACCCATCGAAACCAGCAGAATGACGAAGGCAAAAACAAGCGTTCCCATTACAATCTCCTCAGATCTCAATGTGGGTATCAAACCCACCGGTCATCACTTCCAAAGGTGCTTCCGATCCATCCGTTACAAACAGGGCCGAAATACCAAGACGCTCGGCCAGATCAATACCTGCTCTGGCTCCATGGGCGCACAGGGCCGTGGCAAGTGCGTCCGCCTCCATGCCGGACGCTGCCAGAACCGAAACAGATGCAAGGGTCATATGCGCTGGCCGCCCGGAATTCGGATTGACAATGTGGCTGATATTGACCGGGTCACGAACGCCGTTTACCGCGTGGCCAGATGTTGCAAGAGCCAGAACTCCGGGCTTCACGACGCGCTGCACCGCTGCGCCATTTGACAGCGGGTCCGCTATTCCGATTTTCCACACACGTCCATTTGGGTGCATCCCTAATGCGCGCACTTCACCACCAATCTCGATCAGGGCGTCTTCAACACCTGCTTGAGTCAGGCCGGCAGCAACCTGGTCCAGCGCATAGCCTTTGGCAATTCCGCACAAATCCAGCGTCAGTCCCGGCACCTGTTTCCGAATGGCGCCTGGCGCAACAACAATGTCGTCATACCGTCCAACAGCACCCCGGATCGGGCCAAAACCGAACTGTGCCACCAAAGGGCCGACGGTCGGGTCAAACGCCCCTCCTGAAACCCTCGCAATGCGCAGCGCTTCTGCCACAACCGTGCAACTCGGTCCGGACATGGACAGCCAGTCACTTGTTTTTGCCGTGTTGAATCGGGAAAGCTCCGATGTTGGTTCGTAAGGCGACATCCTGTGTGTGACCTCATCAACAACTGCATCCACCACGGATTTGGCCACACGTGCCATTTTGGCGTCAGCCGTGACCAGCCGCCAGAAACTGCCAAAGGCCCATCCCCTAGAAATATGGCCCTTGGAAATATGGCCCTTGGAAATGTGGCTCCCGGCCCATGCAGAACCTGCCAGACCGATGCCAGACACGGCCACGCCAACGCCAGAGGAGGCCAGTCCAAGCATCATGTCACGTCGTGAAATCTGCATCGCCTAAACTCCAAAATCGTCGTTGAAGATGTGATCCCTGTCCACACCAAGCTCATCCAGCATGGCCATGACAGCCCGGATCATGAGCGGTGGTCCGCACAAATAATACTCGCAGTCTTCCGGGGCCACATGGTTCTGCAGATGCTGTTTGAAAACAACTGAATGCACAAATCCCTTGCTCCCGGCCCAATTGTCAGACGGTGCAGGGTCAGACAGGGCCACAGTCCAGTTGAAATTGGCATGCTTTGCCGCCAGGGCATCCAACTCCTGCCTGTAAAACAGCTCGGCTTCATTTCTGGCGCCGTACCAGAAACTCATGGCCCGGTCGGTGCCGACACGCTCAAGTTGCTCGTGAATGATGGCACGCAAGGGCGCCATGCCAACCCCACCGCCAATAAACACCATTTCGCGCTCAGTATCCTGCGCCCGGAACGTGCCAAACGGGCCGGACACGGACACCTCTGCGCCCTCTGACAGGCCAAACAGCCAGGAGGATACAATTCCAGGCGGTGCATCAGGGGCTGAGGGCGGCGGCAATGCCAGCCGCACATTCAGCACAAGCCGCCCTGCCGCCAGATCTTCCGGTCGATCAGAAACCGAATAGGCACGCGTGACTTCACTATCACTGTCAACACGCAATTCCCGCATGGACTTCCAGGCTTCTTCATGCGCTTCCGGCACCTTCAGATCGGCATAAGCCAGCGTGAACGGCGGAGCGGCAATCTGCACAAAAGCACCGGCAACCAGTTCCATCTCTGTGCCCGCCGGCAATTGCAGCACAACTTCACGGATCAGCGGCGTCAGCGAACGCGAGGAGACCACCTGACAAGAGAATGTCTCCACGGACATGATATCCGCTGGCACCTGCACCCTCATATCGCCACGCACCATAACCTGACAGGCCAGATGCATCCCATCATGCAATTCGGCTTTCGTGAACAACCCGGCTTCAATGGGTGTGGTGTCAGGCGCGCCTTCCTCAACTTTGATCCGGGACAGGCCGCACGTCCCGGCACCAGCGCATGCGGAGGGCACCAGAATATCATTCTCGAGCAGACTGGACAGC
>CAZOCA010000172.1:0-6678 GCA_964578105.1 uncultured Pararhizobium sp. | reverse complement strand
GTCCGGTGCTGCCACATCATTATCGAATGTGGGTCCCGGCCTTGGGGAAATTATCGGACCTGCGGGCAATTTTCAGCCATTGAGCGATACGGCAAAATGGTTGCTGATCCTGGGCATGCTGGTCGGCCGTCTTGAATTTTTCACAATGCTTGTGCTTATTCTGCCGCGCTTCTGGCGCTCATAGGCCGACCATAAATGGTTTGGCGCAGGCGTCTGAGATCCTCACCTACACCGATTAGTGCAGGCACCAGAAACAGAACCAAAAGCGTGGCAAATGCCAGTCCGAACACCATAGTGATTGCCATGGGCATCAGGAACTGGGCCTGACGGCTGGTTTCGAACAGCAAAGGTGTCAATCCACCTATGGTGCTCAAAGAGGTCAGCAGGACCGCACGCAGGCGATCGCGGCTGGCACCGGTTGCTGCAGCACGTGGACCATCACCACTGGCCAGGCGTTCTTCCAGCCGACTGACGAGAATGATGGAATCATTGACCAGAATGCCGGACAGACCCAACAGGCCAATAATCGACAGAACGGTGAGATCAAAACCCAGAACCCAGTGGCCAAACACCGTCCCCACAAACCCGAAGGGAATGATCATCATCACCACAAAGGGCCGTGTGTAGCTGGAAAACACCCAGGCCAGAATGATGTAAATCACCAGCATCGCTGCCGCTGTTCCTGCGCGCAATTCACCAAAGGATCTGCCCTGTTCTTCTGCTCGGCCGGACAGCCTGTAATCCAGACCGTACCGGGTGGTGATTTCCTCAAGGCCGCTGGCTTCAAGCTGTTCCAAAATGGCATTCGCATTTGTCACCTTGTCATCCACATCAGCGGTGACGGAAATGGTTGTCCGGCCATCACGGCGCTGGATGGCGGCAAAGCCCTGACGTTCGGACAGGCTGACGACTTCACTCAGTGGCACATAGCGTCCATCTGGTGCCCGCAGATCAAGCTCGCGCAAGGCGGCGCTGCCTTGGGTGGTACGGCTTTCGCTGATGCGAATGGCAATTTCTTCTTCGCCATCAGAGAACCTGCGGGCAATCGTTCCCTCAAAGGCATTGCGTATCTGCTCGCCCACACGATCAACCGTAAAGCCAAGAGAGGCACCGCGGTCTTTCAGGCGCATGACCAGTTCAGGCTTGCCATAGGGCAGATCATCTTCGGCACCGCTGACGCCGGGGAAGGAGTTGATGAAGATAATCAGTTCAGCGGCAGCTTCTTTCAGCGTGCCCGGATCACTGCCCTTCAGCCGCACATCAATGTCGCGCCCCGGAGGGCCCGAACGATTGCGCGAGATAGAAAACCGCTTCAGGCCCGGCATGTCGGGAACGGCTTCGCGCCATTTGGAAATGATCTCGGAGGTTCGGATATCGCGATCTTCCGAGGCCGTCAGCTGAACGCGGAAACTGGCCACATTGTCACCCCGGCTGCGGCCGGAGCTGCCCAGAGTCAGATAGCTTGACCGGACCAGGGCACCCGGCGCGGCCAGAGTTTCCTCAACCGAAAACAGAGCTCTTTCCAGAATGCGGAGTTTTTCGAGTGCATCCTCTTCAGCAATGCCAGCATTGAATTCCACACCAGCGCGGATGGATTCTGCTTCGGGCGATGGGAAGAAGGTAAAATTCACCCGACCGGACTGAACAAAGGCCAGTGCCACGATCATGGCAGCAATTGTGAAGGCAATGGTGATGTAGCGTCCGGCATAAGCAGCTTCTGCCATGGCGGCAAAGGGGCGATCACGGAACCAATCGAAAGCACCATCAATGCCGTTGCGTATGCGTGTTCCAATGCCGGGCCTGCCGGAGGCGTTGGGTTTTGACACTTTCTGGATCACAGCTTCAATGACGGCAGCCAGCAGCAGGCAGGCCAATGCGAATACACCTGTGACCAGCATTGGAGGCCAGTCTTTAAGGGTGGCCTGCAGAGCGCCCGCAGTTCCGGAAAGCGGCAATGTATTGGCGATCGTAACCAGCGCCAAGAAAGACAGGCTGATGAAGATCATCCGCCAATGTGACCAGCGCTTGACGCCGGACGATGACATGGCATGGGCCAGATGACCCGGCAGGATCAGGAAACACTCGATCAGACTGGCAATCAGCACCGCGATAACAACTAGGGGCAGCACGCCCATGAAGGCGCCTATGGTCCCGCCCATCAGCAGGATTGGGGCAAAGGACGCAACCGTTGTCAGCGCTGCTGCCATAACCGGCACCAGCATCCGCCCAGCCCCGTTTTCAGCCGCCATAAAAGGTGGTTCGCCATTTTTGAACCGGGTTTCCGTGTGTTCGGCCACGACAATGGCGTCATCCACGATAATACCCAGCATCATGATCAGCGCGAACAGAGACAGCATATTGATGGTTTCACCCATCAGATAAAGCACACCAATTGTGATCATCATCGCGACCGGAATACCGGCGGCTACCCAAAAGGCCGTTCGGGCATTCAGGAACACAAACAGGATGATAAGCACAAGCGCCAGGCCCGTTGATCCATTTTTGACCAAAAGCATGATGCGTTCATTGAGACGGTCTGAGCGCAGATCATAGAGTTGCAGGTTCAAATCACGCGGCAATGTGGGCCTCAGCTCATCCAGATAGGTTTGCAGGATGGCTGCGGTTTCCAGCGTATCCTTGCCCTTGCCAGTCTGGACCGTCATCTGAATGGCGGTCTGGCCATTGGCTAAGCCACGGGTCTGATCCTGATTGAACCCTTTGACGACGCGGCCAATGTCACCCAACCGGATGGTCTCACCATCAGGTGTGGCACGCAGCGGCAGATTGCGCAGGGTTTCGGCATCCAGATCTTCGGAAACCACCCGCAGCTGGCGCTCCACGTCGCTGTCCAATGTTCCCGAGGGCCTGTCACGGGTATTGGCCTGAACGGCTGTGGCAACATCCGAGACTGTCAGATCGACACGGCGCAGACTGGTTTCATCCAGCTCCACACCAATTTCGGTATCGCGAAATCCGGAAAAATTGACCTTGTCGATGCCCCGCTCCAGCAGATCATCGCGGATGCGTTTGGCGTAGATTTTCAAAGAGCTTTCCGGAAACGGTCCTGAAATGGCAATGCGGCCCAGATTATCAAAGAAACGCGGGACCGAAAGCGTCGGCGTTTCCGCCTCATCCGGCAGGGTGGAGATGGCATTCAAAGCCTGCTCCACCTTGTCCTGAGTGTCCTGCATGTTGGTGCCAGGTTCCAGCTCCAGACGGATGGAGGCCGCACCCTCACGGGCGCTGGAAGTCATATCTTCGACGCCTTCGATGAATCTCAGACTGGGTTCCACATTCGCCAGAATGTTTTCGGCCACATCTTCAGCGCTGGCACCGGGCCAGTTAATCGTCACCGTGACCGAGTTGATCTCGATGGATGGAAACACCTGGGTGTTGATACGGCTGATAGCCGCGATACCACCCAGGATCATGAGAACCATGAGAAGATTGGCGGCGTTCTTATGGCGTACAAACAGGCCGATCAAACCTCGCCGTTTTGGTGCAAAATCATAAGCCGCGTTGACCCGGGGCACCGGGTTGTTCTGGCTGGGCAGACCCGATCCACCAGACCCACTTGATCCGCCAGGCGGTATTTGTGGCTGGTTCATGGCCTTGGTCTCCGCTCTCCATCACCACGGGGTCCTTCAGGACTTGCCCCTGATGGCGCTTCAGCGCCTGCTTCACGCACACGCAGCCCATCGCCCACTTCCGCAATGCGGGTTTTCAGAACTCTCGCACCATCTTCAATATCAGCTTCCAAAATGGCATTCGTACCGGTGAACGCCAGAACTGAAACGGGGACTGACCGCAGCCGGCCTTCCTCTTCCACATAGATACGCTGCTCATCATAAAGTGCCGTTTCAGGCACTTGAATTGCGTTGGAATAGATTTGATCGGGCAGGCTGATCTTCACAAAAGCGCCCGGGCGCAGATCCATGTCAGGCGTCAGATTTTCAAGTTTTCCAAAGAGCGTGACACCACCACGATCCGCTGTAATGGACGAAGCAATGCGGCCTATCGTGGCCGAGACTGTTTCCTGCCGCGTGCCCACTGTCCATTCAACGCTCATCTCGGTTCCCAGCAAGGCGCGGCCCTGCCCGGTCAAACGCCCATATTGGCCATCCGACAAGGTAAACTGAACTTCGAAGGCCGACAGATCGATCAGCTCTGCAATGACCTGATTGGCTGTCACCATTTGGCCAAGAGTGACGGATTCACTTTCAACCACCACGTCGGTCGGCGCAATGAGGCTGGTCAGGGTCAGATCCCGCTCCGCCCGTGTGCGATTTAAAGAGAGCCTATCCAGCGCGGCGCGTTGTTGTGCCAGCTTGGCTTCTTCTACCTTCAAATTGGCACGGCTGCTGTCAACTGAGGCTCTGCTTTGCAGCAGCGCCTGCTGGCGTTGATCAAGCGTTTGTTGGGTAACAGAGCCTCGGGTCACAAGCGCTTCGGCGCGCTCCACATCGCGCTCGGCCAGCGCCAGTTGGGCCTGCGCATTGGCAAGGTCGGTTCCGACAGCTGCGAGCCGCGCTTCAGCCTCGAGCAATTTGGCTTCGCCATCCAGAATGTCGACATCAGCCTCGGCGATAGCGGTCGCAAATTCAAACGGATCAATGGCGGCTATTTCCGTTCCTGCGCGCAAAACAGCGCCGCTGCGCAATTGTGGATTGACCGAAACCAGAGGACCGGAAAGTTCTGTCCGCACTTCGATCATATTCCCGGCAATGATGGTTCCAAAGACCTGAATGTCCGGCTGGAAATCCCCACGTTGCACAGAGATCGTTTCAACGGTGAAGACCTGCTCACGCACCGGGCGCTGACGTGGTGGCTCTTTGTCCGCCAGCATGCGCTGCATGAAAACACCAGCACCGAAGACAATTGCCATGGCGATCAATGCCTGCAGAAGCAGAAAGAGTGGACGTATCCTTTTTGGACCGGATGGGGCAACAGACGCATAAATCTGGGCAGCATCAGGTTGGCTGATCTGCTTTGATGATCTGTCAGAATGTTGATCTGGCACTTCGGTATCCATTAAGGCCACCTCCCTATCCGCGCTTCTGGATAATGACAGCCCGCTTACGTCAGTTGATCTTGCGATCACAAACGCTTTGCAGGCGGCGCGTCTTCATTGGGCCTGACTCATATCTGGCGCATCTGCGGCAGAAAACAAAATGAAATTCCGGTTATTTAGCTGCGGACAACTTGAAAAAATGCTCAATCCTGGCTGGATTTAGCCGTATCGCGACCAATGGAAATGTATTTTGACCAGATCGGTTCTGCAGAAAATGTCGCCACAAAAGCGGAATGCGCTGCCTGATCTGCTTCGCTCAAGCGCGATGGAAGCGCTTTTTGCCGAGGCTTTGGATGCCAGACATTGCCATCTTCATCCAACCCCTCCGCCGGATTATCCGCTCTCAGACCAAGGTCAGCCTGTGCACCGCCCAGCAGTTCCAGATAGACTTTGGCCAGAAGCTCTGCATCCAGCAACGCGCCGTGAAAAGTACGGTGATCATTGTTTACGCCAAAGCGCGAGCAAAGCGCATCGAGAGAATTCGGGCCGGCCGGGTTCTTCCTGCGGGCCAGCATCAGCGTATCAACGACACGCTCATCGGGGTAAACCGGGCGACCGATGGCCTTCAATTCTGTGTTGATGAAGCCCATATCGAAACTGGCATTATGAGCCACCAGAATTCCGTCATCACCAACAAATTCGATAAAACCCGCTGCGACGTCAGCGAAGACCGGATTTTCCTTCAGGCTGTCCCAGGACATGCCATGCACATCGAACGCACCCTGGCTCACGGCACGCTCTGGATTGATATATTGATGATAGGTCTTTCCCGTGGGAAAGCGGTTGATGAGTTCCACACAGCCAATCTCGATCAGCTTGTCACCCTTGCGCGCATCCAGCCCGGTGGTTTCCGTATCAAAAACAATTTCACGCATGGGATTTGTCACTCCGTTGAGGACCATCTGTTTGACCGTATGCTCTGATCGAATCCACTTTTGTGGAAACCAGGGTCTCAATCCAATTGAGTTCAGACCTTAACATAGGGATTGTTTCACGTGAATCACGCGTTGAGGTTTTGCAGAACTTTGCGGACCTGTTGCTGTGCGTCTTCAATTCCCTTGTCGGTAAAGACTATAAAATCGGCTTTGGCGCGCTTGTCTGCATCGCTCATTTGCCGCGCCAGAAGGCCATTGTATTTTTCCAGCGTCATGCCATCGCGTGCCAGCACGCGTTCGCGCTGAACATCTAGCGGGGCGGTAACGACGACAATCTTGTCGCATAGGGCATCGCCCCCACTTTCAAACAGCAGCGGAATGTCCAGAAGAACAATTCTTGAGCCGTGGTCCCGGTGGTGCTGGATGAAGTCCAGTTCGGCGCTGCGAACCAATGGATGAATGATGTTCTCCAGATCCGCCAGAGCGTCTGCTTTTCCGATGACGGACTGCCCCAGCATCGCCCGATCGACCACACCGTTTTTGACGGCACTGGGAAAGCGTTTGCCAATCTGAGGAACAGCGGCGCCCGCGTAAAGATCGTGAACAGCCGCATCTGCATCAAAAACCGGGATACCTTCGTCGCGGAACAATTTAGCGGTTGTCGATTTCCCCATACCGATGGAACCGGTAAGGCCCAGGACCATCATATTTTGTGCAGCTTCGGTCATAGAT
>CAZOCA010000171.1:0-6699 GCA_964578105.1 uncultured Pararhizobium sp. | reverse complement strand
GCTTGAATCGCTGCTTCAAAAACTCCACAAACGCCCGTAGATTGGGAGCCATGCTCCGATGCGGCAAGAACACCACGTTGAAATCAACAGACGGCCCGCGATAGCCGGGAAGAATCGGCACCAGCCGACTGGCGCGCACATGCTCATGCGTCATCCAGGCGGGAAGCAATGCAACGCCAATGCCGCTAAGGGTCATCGAAAGCATGGCCTCATGATCCCGGACCGACAGGCGCGGCGTCACACGGATAGTTATGTCGTCAGTGCCGCGCTTCAGCGCCAGATCGACGGGACCGTAGGTGATCGCACTGGAAATATAAGAGTGATCTGACAGATCATCGGGATGCTCAAGCGGATCGGCAGATGCAAGATATTCCGGGCTTGCATAGAGCATTTGAGTAGACGACCCTAAAGGGATGGCACACAGGGACTCATCGTCGATTTCACCTTTGCGCACAGCCAGATCACAGCGTTCTTCACTCAAATCCACCTTGCGGCTGGTAATCGTCAAGTTAAGGCGGATGTCGGGATAGGCCTTCATGAACTCCGGCAAAACTGGCAGGATGAAATTGCGCCCCAAAGTCTCCGGCACACTCACATTCAACAGTCCGCTTGGCGTGGAATGCATCAAGCGAATGGCGTAATCCGCATCGCGAGCCTCACTCACCAGACGCGCGCAATGCTCGTAATAGACCCGCCCGCTTTCGGTCAAGCCAAGCTTGCGGGTCGTGCGGTGCATCAATTTGACATCAAGCCGGTCTTCCAGCGCAGCAACGCGGCGGCTGACATTTGATTTTGAGATTTGCAGCACATTGGCCGCTGCTGAAAAACTGTTCTGCTCAACAACAGCGGCAAATGTTGCCATATCCGTCAATGTTTCTGCGTCCATCGATTGTCCCACATATGTAACAATGTATCCATATTATGATTATTGTCATCTATATGAAAAAATGCCAGCATGCAATGAGAGCTGTGGAGGACTGTGTGCAGACTATGCATTCACTAAAGGTTCAGCTTGAAAAGGGCCCAACGCCCGACATTTGCGCGCAAAGCGCAATGCACAGAATATCGGAGGAATTTGAGTATGAAGACTTTCACATCCAAAATCAAAACGGCTGCAGCTTCGGCCGCGATGATTGCCGGGCTGGGACTTGCAGCAACACCTGCCGCAGCGGTGGATTTGCCTTGCGACACTGCGCAACTCATCGTGCCTTGGGGCCCAGGTGGTGGCACAAGCGTCATTTTCGGCATCTTTGAGCAGGCCATTCAAAGTTCAGATGCCGCGACAAAGATCAAAGTGGTGACAATGCCTGGTCAGGGCGGTGGACTTGGCGCAAAAGAAGCCCATGCTGCCAAGCCTGATGGCTGCACATTGTTTGCCATTCATCAGCATTTGCCTGTGAACTACATCAACGGCGTAACCGACTTCAACTGGGATGGATTTGAATCTGTCGCCATGCTGACTGACACACCGGAAATCATCGGTGCCGGTGGCCATGTCGCCTATGATGATCTGGAAGGCATGCTTGCTGCAGCCAAAGCTGATCCTGGAAAAATTCCAACCGGCGTTTCCATGGGAGCAACCAGCCATTTCCTCTGGATCATTCTTGGTTCCAAGACTGGATCAGATTTTGCTTATGTTCCGTTCCAGGGCGGAACTGCAGGGCGCATCACAGGACTGCTCAACGGCACCATCGATCTGGGCGGCATCAATATGGCTGCGGCGCGCACCCAGCGCGGCGACGGCAAACTGAAAGCCTTCGCTATTGCTGCAAATGAGCGTAGCGATTTGATCCCCGATGTGCCAACTCTAAAAGAGCTTGGTGTCGATATGACCTTCTCCCTGACACGTGGCGTAATGCTGCCAAAGGGAACACCTAAGGACATCGTCGACTACTGGGCGGGTATCTTCAAAGGCCCAACAGAAAACGCTGAATTTGTTGCAGAGCAGGCAGCCAAGGGAACATCCGTGGTTTATCTTGGACCTGAAGACTACACCAAATGGTGGGAAGCAACGTCAGCTGATTTTGTCAACGCCGCCAAAGAACTGAAAATGGGCCGTTTCCAGTAAACCGTCCTGGCGGGGTCCGTTTGGACCCCGCTTTTCATAATCTCCTAGCCTGAACCAATTGTCGGAATACGACCAGTCGCGGCATCGACCACAGAAGACCGCGCTTAAGGGATATTACAATGCAACTGAACCGCGATACCGCAATCGCCATTGTTTCATTGCTCATCTGTGGCGCGTTGCTGGTCAGCACATTTCAGATGCCCGAACCCATGTTCAATCAAATGCCCGCAACATTGTGGCCGCGTATGATTATTGTACCGCTGGCCCTGTTGTCACTGGTCCTGCTTGCAAAAGCGCAACTGGCCGGCGCTGATGAGAGCACCCCAATCAGAAGTTTTTCGGATTGGTTTTCATACTACAAAAACCCGATCGTCTGTTTTGCGCTGTTCTTTCTGTTTCTTGTTAGCATGCCGGTGCTGGGCATGCTCATTGGCGGCCTGCTCTATGTCTTTATCACATTGAATGTGCTTGGCGGCTGGTCCCCGCAAATGTTGCTGCGCCACGGTTTGGTTGCTGTGTTTTTCGTCGTCGGCATGTGGGCCATATTCACGCAACTGCTCGGGGTGTTTTTACCCGAGGGCATATTGCTGAGAGTGTATTAGACCATGGAACTCTTCACCAATCTTGGCCTTGCCAGTGCTGAACTTTTCTCACTGACCACAATGGCGCTGATGATGCTGGGCACTCTGGTCGGCCTTTTGGCCGGTGCCATTCCCGGGTTTACAATCGCTATGGCAGTTGTGCTGGTTCTGCCCTTCACCTTTGCCATGTCGCCGGTGCAAGGCCTTGCAACCATGATTGCGGTTTATGTTGGGGGTCTGTCCGGCGGATTGATGTCAGGCATTCTCACTGGCATTCCCGGAACCCCCTCTTCGGTTGCCACAACATTTGACGGATACCCCATGGCCAAATCCGGCAAGGCCGGTCTGGCGCTTGGCATTGGCGTCTGGTCCTCTTTCTTTGGCGGCATTATTGCATCTATCGTCCTGATGCTGATCGCGCCTCAACTGGCACTCATCGGACTGGAGTTTCAGCCAGTCGACTTCTTTGCGCTGGTCATATTTGCACTCACGGTCACAGCCAGCCTTGCCGGCAATGAAATGCTTAAAGGCCTGATGGGCGCGCTTTTTGGCCTGTTGATAGCCACCATCGGCAGCGATGTCGTCTTCGGGTTGCCCCGTTTTACGTTTGGAATTGACGCGGTCTCAAAAGGCTTTGCTTTCCTGCCGGTTCTTGTCGGCCTGTTTGCTTTTAGCCGATTGTTGAATGATGTCCGCGATCCAGATTCCGCCTCAAAACGCCTTGGCGGAGATCAATCCGCCAATGTGGTGCAAATCGACTATATCGCCTCCTGTAAAGTGGTACTGGCAAGGTGGGGAAATGTCCTTCGCTCTTCATTGCTTGGTGTATTCGTTGGCGTGCTTCCTGCGGCAGGCAGTACCATTTCAAATATACTGGCCTATGATCAGGCCAAGAAAGCCTCCAAGGAACCAGAGACATTTGGCAAAGGAGCTATTGATGGCATCATTGCCCCGGAATCAGCCAACAATGCCACTGCTGGCGGCGCGCTTATTGTCATGATGGCGCTGGGACTTCCGGGCGACATTATGACCGCCATTATGCTCGGAGCATTGCTGATTCATGATGTCATTCCCAGCCCGTCCTTCATCTCTGACGAACCGACAATAGCCTACTCGATTTTCCTGGCTTTCTTCGTCGCAAATTTCATGATGTTGTTTCTTCAATCCATCACCCTGCGCGGTTTCGTGATGGTCACCAAAGTGAAGATGTACATGCTGACAGCTGTCATCCTGTTCTACTGTGCATTGGGTATTTTTGCGCTCAACAACATCGGTTACGACATGTGGACGCTGTTCATATTCGGAGTTCTTGGCTTTGTGATGCGCGCGCTGGGCTTTCCCATTGTGCCAATTGTCCTTGGTGTTGTGCTGGGCCAGATCGCTGAAACACGGCTTAGCCAGGTTTTTGCGCGCGGTGATGGGCTGGAGGTCTTCCTTACACGACCATGGGCGCTGTTCTTTATCCTGCTAAGCGCATTTTCTATCATGTTCCCATCCTATCAAAAGCATATGGGCAAGAAGCGATGGACTCGTTTCTTCCTTCCGGTGCTGCTGATTGTGATGTCCGTCCCTGTCTTCACGATGCCGGGTTATGTGAGGCCTGTCATTGCCGGGCTCATGCTGCTAACCGGTATCGTTCAGTTGATCATGCGATTGAGAGAACCTTCTCTAACGGCCGATCAAACACCAACCACCTGACACAATTTTAAATTTGGAGAACTGCTATGGACATGGGCCTCAAAGGCAAAACAGCGCTTATTCTGGGTGCATCCCAGGGATTGGGCCACGCCATTGCTGAAAAATTGGCAGCAGAAGGTGCAAATCTCATCCTGTCTTCGCGCCGTCTGGAAGCACTTGAAACGGTGGCCAATGACCTGTCCTCAAAATATGGCGTGGACGTGCAATGCGCCGCCATTGATCTGACCGACAGCACGCAGCTGGACGCATTTTGCGAGCGTATTCGCAATGAATTCAAGCCTGACATCCTGCTTAACAATGCTGGCGGCCCACCACCCTCGCCATCCACCGGCGTGGCTCCTGATGTTTGGAAATCGGCAGCGCAAGGACTGTTGTTCAGCCTCATTCAGGTCACAGAAGCGGCTGTCGACGTGATGCGTGCCAAAAAATGGGGTCGTATTCTGGCCATTGGCTCTTCTGGCGTTGTACAGCCCATTCCAAATCTTGCTGTGTCAAACACAATCCGCGGAGCCATGGCTGGCTTCTGCAAGACGCTTGCTGCCGAAGTTGCCGGTGATGGCATCACCGTCAACATGATCCTGCCCGGTAAAATTGATACGGCCCGAGTTGGACAATTGGACACGGCGCGCGCCAAGCGGGAAGACAAAACGCTGGAGCAGGTGCGCACGGAAATCGCCGCTTCCCTGCCCGCCAAGCGTTATGGAAAACCGGAAGAATTCGCCAGTGTTGCCGTCTTTCTCATGAGTGAGCCAGCGGCCTATGTCACCGGTCAGATGACACGGGTAGATGGCGGAATGATCCGCAGTATCTAAAGCAGTTAAAACAGGAATGTCGGACATGCCTCTTTCTCAAAAAAATGCAACACCTGCAACAGTTGAACGGCCCGGCGGTCATATTCTGGCCGACCAGCTGAAAATACTGGGTGTCGATACAGTGTTCTGCGTACCGGGAGAGAGCTTCCTAGACCTGCTGGACGGGCTGTACGATCACACAAACACCATAAAAACCGTTGTGTGCCGCCACGAAGGCGGTGCTGCGAATATGGCCGACGCCTATGCCAAAATGACCGGAAAACCGGGCATATGTGCCGTGACACGAGGCCCCGGTGCAACCAATGCATCCAACGGAATCCATACCGCCTTTCAGGATTCATCGCCCATGATTGTCCTGATCGGTCAGGTTGGACGCGGAATGGTAGACCGTGAAGCGTTTCAGGAAATGGACTATCGGCAGGTCTTTGGCCAAATGGCCAAATGGGTGGCGCAAATTGAAGATGCCAGCCGTATTCCTGAATATCTGTCCCGTGCCTGGAAAACCGCTATGTCAGGACGCCCAGGACCGGTCGTGCTTGCCTTGCCAGAGGACATGCTGTCCGAGATGGCAGTAGCCCAGGATTTGCGGCCCGGCACGATCACACAGCCTGCCCCTGCACCTGAAGCCATATCCAAGTTAGACGACTTACTGAAAGAAGCTCAAAAGCCGTTGCTGCTGCTGGGTGGTCCCGGTTGGGATGCAAAATGCGGCCCCAAGGCATTGGCGTTTGCCGAACGTATGGGCCTGCCGGTTGCCACCAGTTTTCGGTGTCAGGATTACGTCGATAATGATCACCCAAATTATGTGGGCGTTATTGGAATTGCACCCGTGCCAAAGCTGCGCAAGCGCATAGCCGAGGACGTGGACCTGCTGATAGTGGTTGGCTCTCGTCTGGGAGAAATGACCACGCAGGGCTATTCCCTCATCAACATACCCGACCCGCAAATGACCTTTGTTCATGTGCATCCCGGTGCCGAAGAGCTCGGCCATGTCTACAATCCCGATTTGGGTATCGTGTCTTCTGCTGCGGAATTCCTTGACGCATTGCAAACCATTGAAACCGGCGATGGCAAACAGCGCTGGGGCGATTGGGTCGCCGAACAACGAGCCGATTATCTGGACTTTCTGGAGCCAACCGAAGTTCCAGGCAACGTGAATATGTCGAAAGTCATTCGCCATTTGACAGCTGAAATGCCAAAAGACACTGTGCTGACCAATGGCGCGGGCAATTATACGGTCTGGGGCCACCGGTTCCACAAACACTGCGCCTATCGCACCCAATTGGCTCCCACCAGCGGGTCCATGGGCTATGCGGTTCCCGCAGCCATTGCCGCAAAAATTGCATCACCAGATCAGCCTGTGGTGTGTCTTGCCGGCGACGGCTGTTTCCTGATGACAGCGCAGGAACTGGCAACCGCAAAACAATACAATCTCGATATCATCTATCTGGTCGTCAACAACTCCATGCTTGGCACAATTCGGATGCATCAGGAGCGCCACCATCCCGACCGCACCATTGCCACCGCTCTGCAGAACCCG
>CAZOCA010000170.1:0-6708 GCA_964578105.1 uncultured Pararhizobium sp. | reverse complement strand
ACATCATCAAATTTCAAAATATTCTTACGAATATCAAAATTCCGCGCCTCAACCTTTTGCTGCGCCTTTTCCAGCGCGCGGTTGATCCATGGGTGGACAATGCTTTCATCTTCCTTCAGGCCAAGCTTCTGCAGCATACCATCCATACGATCAGAGCCAAAGATGCGCATCAGATCATCCTGCAGAGACAGGAAGAACTTTGAACGGCCAGGGTCACCCTGACGGCCCGCGCGACCACGCAACTGATTATCGATGCGTCGGCTTTCATGGCGCTCAGTGCCGATGACGTAAAGACCACCCGCAGCCAGCGCTCCTTGCCTCTTCTCTTCGATCTCGGCCGTGATTTTCGCAACCGCTGCGTCGCGTGCTTCACCTTCGGGAAGATCAGATAATTCCTGATCAATGCGCATATCCAGATTGCCGCCGAGCTGAATATCAGTTCCACGACCGGCCATATTGGTGGCGATGGTAATGGCCCCGGGTACACCGGCCTGCGATATGATGGCAGCTTCCTGCTCGTGATAACGGGCGTTCAGAACCTGCACGTCCTTGATTTTTTCAGTTGTCAGAAATTCGGCAAGCAGTTCGGATTTCTCAATGGATGTGGTGCCAACCAGAACGGGTTGGCCCTTTTCACGCGCTTCAATAATGTCGCGGACAACGGCGCGGTACTTTTCTTCAACAGTCCGGTAAACTTCGTCATCTTCATCGATACGTGTGATATCCCGATTGGTGGGCATATCGACCACGCCAAGGCTGTAAATATCACCAAACTCTTCCGCTTCAGTCGACGCCGTACCGGTCATCCCGGCCAGTTTTTCATACATGCGGAAATAGTTCTGGAAGGTAATCGACGCCAGCGTCTGGTTTTCCGGCTGGATCGCTACATGCTCCTTGGCTTCCAGCGCCTGATGCAGGCCTTCCGAGAAGCGGCGACCCGGCATCATGCGTCCGGTGAACTCATCAATGATCACAACTTCATCGTTGCGAACAATGTAATCCTTGTCGCGCTGGAACAGCTTATGGGCTTTGAGCGCCTGATTGAGGTGATGCACCAGAGTGACATTCTCCACATCAAACAGAGAGTCACCCTTCATGACACCCGCTTCAGTCAGAATTCTTTCAAGCTTTTCGGTCCCATCTTCCGTGAAGTTGGCACTGCGCGCTTTCTCGTCAATTTCAAAATCGGCATCATCCAGATCCGGAACATACGCATCCATCTGAACATACAGGTCGGATTTATCTTCCAAAGGTCCGGAGATAATCAGCGGTGTACGCGCCTCATCGATGAGAATGGAATCCACCTCATCGACGATCGCAAAATAATGTCCGCGCTGAACCATATGATCGATCTGCGACTTCATGTTGTCGCGCAGATAATCAAAGCCGAACTCATTATTGGTGCCGTAAGTCACATCGGCGGCATAGGCGTCTTTGCGGCCCGCATCATCAACACCGTGGACAATCGTTCCTGTGGTCAGGCCAAGAAACTCATAAATTTCACCCATCCAGGCAGCATCACGCGAGGCAAGATAATCATTTACGGTAATAACGTGAACGCCGCGCTCGGTCAGCGCATTGAGATAGACCGGCAAAGTCGCAACCAGTGTTTTACCTTCACCGGTTTTCATTTCGGCGATCGAATTTGCGTGCAGCACCATGCCGCCAATCAGCTGAACATCAAAGTGCCGCTGTCCAAGCGTTCGCTTTGCCGCTTCGCGAACCGTCGCAAAGGCAGGTACCAAGAGGTCATCCAGCTTGGCGCCGTCTTTAAATTGCTGACGGAATTCGTCAGTACGCGCACGCAACTGCTCATCACTCAGAGCTTCCATTTCCGGCTCAAGTGCGTTGATCGCATCCACTTTGGGCTGAAAAGACTTTACGAGTCGATCATTGGCGGAGCCAAACATTTTCCGGGCAAGGGAGCCAAGGCCAACCATGTGCCATTCCTTAAATTTCTATGTGGTCGCAAATACGGGAGAGCATTGCGGCTTCCAATTGTAATAACGGCTGACAGATAAGAGGGGCCATGGGGCATGTCAACGCGCTAAGCTATCTTCATGCGCCCGGTAACCATGATATCACGCGATTCTGATCTGTTTTTCACCAATTCGCCATGAAGATTGCAAAAAATGACGAAATGATAAGGATGCGCGTCACCAAAAAATGGTTTATGGCTGGCGCCCAATATTGATCCACAAAGACAAATCTGACCTCTTCTGAGTTATAAGGAACACATTATGCTGGCCATTCGCCATTCATTCGCAACCCTTCTGCTGACAGGCGTTCTTGCTGTCGGTTTTGGCCAAAACGGATTTGCGCAAGACGCCTCCGCCGAAAAGCCGATGGAAGAAAAACCAATGGAAGCCATGGCTGACCCCGCGTCAGTGGTTCTGACCATTGGAGACACAGAAGTCACTGAACTGGACCTGACGATTGCAGGACAGGATTTTGCGGAAGTGCTGGCAGACATTCCCGAAAATCAGAAGCGCGAGAAATTGGTCGAGCTGATGATTGATCTGCACACCTTTGCTCAGGAAGCCAAGGCAAAGAACCTGGATGAGTCCGAGACCTTTGCGCGCCGCATCAAGCTGATGGAGGCCCGGGCCCTGCGCAATGCGTTCTTCGAACAGGAAATCATGGAAAATGTGACAGATGCGGATGTCAAATCCCGCTTTGATGTGGAAATGGCAAAAATTACGCCTGAAGTCACCGTCAGCGCCCGTCACATTCTGGTGGCTGAGGAAGACGAAGCTAAGAAAATCATCGAAGAACTGCAGGGCGGTGCGGATTTTGAAGCCCTCGCCAAAGAACGTTCCACCGGCCCGAGCGGCCCTAATGGTGGCGATCTTGGCCAGTTCTCAAAGGGTCAGATGGTACCGGCGTTCGAGGCAGCAGCCTTTGCGCTGGACGCCGGAACTTTTACCGCTGAGCCGGTACAGACCCAGTTTGGCTGGCACATCATTCAGGTTTATGAAAAAGGCAGCGCACCCCTTCCGGAATTCGCACAGGTTGAAGAACAGGTTCGTAATCTTGTCATCAGCGAGCGCTTCACCGAGCAGTTGGATATTTTACGCGGAAAATACGAAGTGAAACGCGCAGCGGAATAAATCATCCAATCAGTCATCTGGCCCGACCCACAGGACGGGCCGGATGACACGCCGCCTTACGCGCTGGCTTCTGCGCGAATGGCCAGTGCATGTACCGGGCCGGCAAGTTCATCGGCAAGGCATTCATTGATCGCCCGATGACGTCCGACACGGCTCATATCAGCAAATGAAGGTGCCGTGATTTCGACACGAAAATGTGTTTCACCGCCCTCTTTCCAGCCGGAATGACCAGCATGAAGATGCGATTCATCCACAACTTGGAGGGCAGTGGGCTGAAATAACTGCGTCAGTTTTTCTTCTATTTTTGTTTTGACGGACATTCCGTATGCTCCAGTATGGCTTCAGTGATTCATTCTTTATGCGTCAACTTTGCTGGAAGGTCTTGAAACACAAGCCGCAAAGCGGCACAACATTGCGTCGGTATTTTCCGACCCAGAAAATATTCGATTCGCCATTGTCATTCAGTCTATAAGAGCATTATGAGCGCTAACGATAATTTGTTCGATAAAATACGCATTTCGCCGGCGAAAGCACGCAAGCGGAAGAAAATGGCGGCTGAAGAAAAGCCAGCCAAGGATACTCTGTGTTCGCATCCGGATTGTTCTGAAACCGCAACCCACAAGGCCCCGAAAGGCCGCGGCAAGGACAATGACTATCTGTGGTTCTGCCTGCAGCACGTGCGCGACTACAACAAGACATACAATTATTTTTCTGGAATGGAAGATGGCGATATCGCCAAATATCAGAAGGATGCGTCCTTCGGTCATCGCCCGACCTGGAAAATGGGTGTCAACGGCAAGGACGGCCCGAACACCCCCAAGCCGCATGATCCATATGCTTTCATGGCCCATCGGGCCCGCCAGAAGGCAAAGGCTTCCGAACAGGAAAGCCCCAATCAGCGTGGCCGAAAGCTGCTGAATGTGGAAAAACAGTCTCTGGAAACGCTGGAACTGGATGGCACTGCGACTAAAGATGCCATCAAAAAACGCTTCAAAGAACTTGCCAAGAAGCACCATCCTGATGTGAATGGGGGTGACAAGGGATCGGAAGATCGCTTGCGCGAGATTATTCAGGCCTATAATTACCTCAAGGCCGCAGGATTCTGCTAGTCCCGATCCCGCTTCCATGGGGTCTGTACTCAACGAACGACACTAACCTATGAGCCGGCCTTACCGGTCGCGCTGGAGACATTCATGACTGAAGCCGCATTTTCCACGTCCCCTGCAACGCCAGATTCCGGCATGCCGGACATTCAGGTTTCCGTGCGCGATACGTTTGGCATAGACAGCGATCTGATGGTCCCCGCCTATAGCGAGCCAAACGAATATGTGCCGGATCTGGACCCCGACTACCTGTTCGACAAAAACACCACGCTCGCGATTCTGGCGGGCTTTGCCCATAATCGCCGCGTTATGGTAACTGGCTATCACGGCACCGGAAAATCCACCCATATTGAACAGGTTGCAGCCCGCATTAACTGGCCGACCGTTCGGGTTAATCTGGACAGCCATATCAGCCGTATCGATCTCATCGGCAAGGACGCTATTGTCATTCGCGATGGCCAGCAGGTCACTGAATTCCGTGACGGCATTCTGCCATGGGCGCTGAAGCACAATATCGCACTCGTCTTTGATGAATATGATGCAGGTCGTCCTGATGTGATGTTCGTTATTCAGCGTATTCTGGAACTTCAGGGCAAATTGACGCTGCTGGATCAGAATCAGGTTATTCGCCCGCATCCCTGTTTCCGCCTGTTCTCTACAACCAACACCATTGGCCTTGGAGATACATCCGGGCTGTATCACGGCACCCAACAGATCAATCAGGGCCAGATGGACCGCTGGTCGATTGTGACGACGCTCAACTATTTGCCCCATGATCAGGAAACAGCGATCATTCTTGCCAAGGCACCACAATATAGAAATGCAGAAGGCCGTGAGACGGTCTCCAACATGGTGCGTCTGGCTGACATGACCCGCAGCGCCTTCGTCAATGGTGATCTGTCGACTGTGATGAGCCCGCGTACGGTGATTACATGGGCAGAAAATGCAAATATCTTTGGCGAATTGGCATTTGCCTTCCAGGTAACCTTCCTCAACAAATGCGACGAGTTGGAGCGACCATTGGTTGCAGAAATCTATCAGCGTTGTTTCGGCGAAGAACTGCCTGAATCATCTGCCAATCTGGTCTTAAGCACCAACTGACCTCTATGGCTCATCCTCAGCGTAAAACCGGACAGGGCGCCGCAGCCAACAAGGAAGCGGCAGATGCAACCGAGGCATTCAAACGCAGCGTTGCAACAACCATGCGTGCCATGTCCGGTGAAGCTGAACTGGAAGTCACCTTTGCCGCAAATCGTCCCAGCCTCGCGCCGGGGCGCGCACGCCTGCCGGAACCACCACGCGGTGCCAAGGCTCAGGATCTTGCAACCGCCCGAGGCATGGCCGACAGCATGGCACTGCGCATCGCGGCCCATGATCCTGAATTGCATGCAAAACGAGCACCGAGCAGTGATACTGCGCGCGTCATTTTCGACACGCTGGAACAAGCCAGATGTGAGTCCCTTGGGGCAAAACGCATGTCCGGCGTTGCCCAAAATCTGTCCGCCATGCTGGAAGACAAATTCGCCAAAGCGGATTTCGGGACCATAGAATCCACGCAGGATGCACCGTTGGAGCACGCTCTGGCTCTGCTGATGCGCGAAAAAATCTCCGGTCAGAAGCCGCCGGAAAGCGCCAACGATCTCGTCGAAGTCTGGCGCACAATCATCGATGAGAAAACCGGTGACCGCCTGTCCGGGCTGGGTGACGTTCTGGACGACCAGACCGCCTTTGCTGATGCTGTGCGTGATGTATTGACCGACTTCGGCATGGGCGATGATTTTGACGGCAGCGCCGACAATGATGACCAGAATGACGATGACGGTGATGATGGTGATAGCGGCGATGATTCAGCCCAGGGTGAAGCCAACGAAAGTGACGGCGATAACGCTGAGACAGACAGCCAAAGTGAGTCCACCGGGGACGATCAAGAAGCTGGCGAATCGGAAGCCGGAGAAGCAGACTTCTCTGATTCCGAGGATGATGCCTCTGCCGAAATGGACGATTCCGGCGAGACCACACGCCCCAATTCACCGCGCTCCATGCGCGAAGATGAGGATGCCTACAAGGTTTACTCCCGCGAATTTGATGAAACCATTGCGGCAGAAGATCTGTGCGATGCCGCCGAGCTGGAGCGCTTGCGTGCCTATCTCGACAAGCAGCTGACGAGCCTGCAGGGTGTCGTTGCCCGTCTTGCCAACCGCCTGCAGCGCAAATTGATGGCAAAACAGAACCGCTACTGGGAATTTGATCTGGAGGAAGGTGTTCTCGACAGTTCCCGTCTGACACGGATCGTCATTGATCCCACAGCCCCGCTGTCCTTCAAACATGAGCAGGACACCGACTTCCGCGATACAGTGGTCACCCTGTTGCTGGATAATTCTGGCTCCATGCGTGGACGGCCCATCACGGTTGCCGCCACCTGCGCCGACATTCTGGCGCGCACGCTGGAACGTTGCGGCGTCAAAGTCGAAATTCTGGGCTTCACCACCCGCGCC